>CAIKNO010000174.1 GCA_903828805.1 uncultured Sandaracinus sp.
CGCGGAGGGCGCGACCTCCCGGGCGTCGAGGTCGCGGGCGTCGAGCGCGCGGCTGATGTCGAGCGCCGCGCGGGCGGCGGCGGGCGCGAGGTCGGGATCGCGGCCCGCGGCGTGCGTCGCGAGCAGGCCCAGCGCGGCCTCCGGGGCGAGCAGCGTGCGCGATGCGTGGATGGCCGCGAGCTGGACCTCGGTCGGCTGTCCCTCCGCGAGCCGGGCGAGCACCGCGGAGTCACCGAGCCGCGCGACGATGGGCGCGAGGGTGAGGGGGTCGGCGCTCCGGGCGGCGACGATCGGATCCGGCCCGTCCTGGGCGCGCGTCGAGGACGCGGCCCACGGGCAGGCCGCGACCAGTCCGCAGGCCAAGGCCAACGCCCCGAGGCCCGCCGACCGGCCGCCGCGTTCTAGAAACACCGCGGCGCGGCCGCCGCGATTCAGAAACACCGCGGCGTGGCCGCCGCGCTTTAGAAGCACCGCGGCGCGGCCGCCGCGATTCAGAAGCACCGCGGTGCGGCCGCCGCGATTCAGAAACACCGCGGCGCGGCCGCCGCGATTCAGAAACACAGCGAGCTGCATCCGACGCGGCCCGAGCGGTTGCACGCCTCGCCGCCCGTGGTCGGCCGCAGCATCGACCACGCGCCGCCCTCGAAGTCGAGGCTCCACACGTCGTTGACGTTCCCGCAATCGGTCTTGCCGCCGATCACGAACGCGCGCGCGCCGTCGTCGGCGGTCGCGAAGCCGTATCGACGCTCGGGCGATCCTTCTTCGGGCAAGGTGAAGTCGGCCGGGAAGTCGCACCTTCCGGCGGCGACGCCGTTGAGGGTGTCGCCGTCGTGCAGCGCGCTCCAGGTCGAGGTCGCGAGCGTCAGGGCCCACGCGTCGTTCCGGTTGCCCATCGCGGTGCCGTCGTGTCCGGCGAGCACGATCACGCGCCCGTGCGCGGGGTCCGCCACGAGGGCGTGGCCGAAGCGGGGCTCGGGGGCGCCGGCGGACAGGCCATCGTTCACGCTGCGCCACTGGTCGGTCGTCATGTCCAGCGCCCACGTGTCGTTCAGGAAAGGCCCGTCGAAGTTCGGGGTGCCGCCGAACACCACGAGCTCGTCGCCGACGACGGCGCCTGCGTGGTAGAGGCGCGGCGAGGGGCCCTCGGCCACGATCTCGCTCCACGCCCCGGTGGCGAGGTCCAGCGCGAAGAGGTCGCCGGTGCCGGTCAGCGTCAGCCCGCTCGTGGAGGTGTTCCCGCCGAACACCAGGAGGCGGTCGCGCGCCGCGTCGTAGGCCGTCACCGCGCTCGAACGCGCGGAGGGGCCGGTGCCGGTGGTCGGCACGGCGGCCCACGCATCGGTCGCCAGATCGTAGGCCCAGACGTCGGCGTGGTTCTCGTAGCTGCCGAACCCCATGCGCGTGCGGCCGCCGAACACGAGGACCCGCTGCCGCTGCGTGTCGAGGGCCGTCGCGACGCGCGCGCGAACGCCGGGACCGGCCTCGCCGCCGGGACTCACGCGCTCCCACGAGCCGCAGTCGAGGTGGAACGCCCACACCTCGTCGGTGTACTCGACCATCGGCATGCACATCACGGGCGCCGCCGTGTTGCCGCCGAACACGAGGATCCGCTGACGGGCCGGGTCGAGCGCGCCGGCGATCTCCCCCCGCGTCCCCGGTCCTTCGCCCGGGCGACCCGAGCAATCGACTGCGCCCGCGTCGGGCGTCGACGACGCGTCGGTCGTCCCGCCATCGACCAAGGTCACCGGCGCGGTCTCCCCGCAGGCCGCGAGCCAGAGCCCGCACACGAACACGCACCTTCGAGCAGCGACGACCATCGTGATTTCCTCCAACCCCGCGGGCCGGGGATGGTATCTCCGTCGGGTGCTCCGCGCTTCCTTCCGTCTCGTGCCTGGCCTCGCTGCGGTGGCCGTCGCCGTCGTGATCTCCGGGTCCGTGCCCGGCTGCCGCGCCCCGTCGCCCGGGCCTCTCGACGCCGTCCCGTGGGATGGCGGAGGGGTGCCGGCCTCGGTCGAGCTCGGCACGGGGGTGGCGGGGTTCGTCGCGCTGCCGCCGTCGGGGGCGCCGGTCGAGCTGGTGATGGGGCCGCAGGGCGGCTACCACGTCGAGGTCGCGGTGCGCGTGCGAGGCCTCGACCTCGAGGGCGTGGCCGTCACCTACGACGCGGTGCGGGTGCGGGATGGGGCCGCGCTCTCCCGTACGCCCTACGTGTTCTCGGGGTCGCGCTTCGTGCGCGACGGGGACGCCTTCGTGCACACGGGGGACCTCGCGATCCTGTCGATCGACGGCCCCGCGGACGTCGTCGGGCAGGCGCTCGAGCTGCGGGTGTCGGTGGCGTCGGGGACGTCGATGCTCACCGACGCGCGCCAGGTGAGCGTCGTCGACGAGCGCCCTTGAGCCCGGCGTCCCGGACGCTCGCCGTGCGCGGTCGGGACGTGTCATCCGTCGTTGACGCGCAGCCTGCGCGTTCGGATGATGGCCGGACGGATGACCGGTCTCTCGTCGCGGCGTGATGGGTGGGAGCCTTCGGCGGGCGCCGAGGTCGATGCCCGTTTCGTTCTGTTGGAAAAGCTGGGCGAGGGCGGGATGGCGGAGGTCTGGCGTGCCTTCGACGCGCACGCCGGCATCCCCATCGCCCTCAAACTGCTGCGGCCGGAGCATGCGGCCCGGCCGGAGGCCATCGAGCGTCTGCGCCGCGAAGGCGCGCTGCTGGCCGGGCTCTCGCACGCCTCGATCGTGCGCGGGTTCGGCGTGGGTTGGCATCAGGGGCGCGTGTTCATCGCCATGGAACTGCTCCTCGGCGAGACGCTCGGCGCCCGGTTGCGTCGCGCGGCCGCCTCCCCGGTGGCGTCGACGCGCACGCTCGACGTCGCGTCGCTCGCGCCGATCGTGACGGGGATCTGCGCGGGGCTCGCGGCGGCCCACGGACAGGGCGTCGTTCACCGGGACCTGAAGCCGGACAATGTGTTTCTCGTGCCTTCGCCGGGCGCTGCGGTGCAGGTCAAGCTGCTGGACTTCGGGGTCTCGAGGATGCTCGATCAGGTGCGCCTCACGCAGACCGGCGAGGTGCTCGGCACGCCGCGCTACATGAGCCCCGAACAGCTCGGCGCCGAGGACGACCTCGACGGCAGAGCGGACGTCTACGCCCTCGGCGTGATGACCTACGAGGCGCTCGCGGGGAGGCCCCCGTTCGTCGCGACGACCCCGACCGAGCTGGTCGTGGCGATCGTGCACGGCAAGGTCGTACCGCTCCGCACGGTGCGGCCGGAGGTGACGCCGGAGATGGAAGCGGTCGTCATGCGGGCGATGGCCCGCGGCCGGTCGGCGCGGTTCGACTCGGCGGTGGCCTTCGCCGACGCGTTCCTCGAGGCCGCCGGCGCGCGTCGTTCCTCCCCCGGCCCGCATCCCGTCGCGGCGCGGACCCAAGCCCTCGGCGGCGTCGGGGAACGCGCGCCGTCGAGCGCGCCCTCGAGCGCGCCGCCCGACGTCGGGGCGGCGGTGGGCGCCTTCACGCCCACGGGGCCCGCATCCCCTGCGGCGCACGCCGAGCGGGCGGCCGACGCGGCCACGCGGGACCTGCACACGCCGCTCTCCGGCCGGCGCCTGCTCGAGGCCGATGGCCGCGCTGCGCGCACGGCGTCGTCGCGGCCGTCCGACCACGCCTCGGAGGCGCGGGATTCTCGGACCACGCCCGCGCGTGGACGGGCCGTCGCGCCCACGGCCCACATGGACTCCAAGGCGTGGCCGGTCGTGCCTTCGCCCTCGCCCGTGCCCGACGAGCCCCAAGCCGAAGCCCTTCGACGGCCGTCGTCGCCGGGGCGTCCTCCGCCCTTCCTCGCCGCCGGGCCTCCGATGCCGTCGCGCACCACGCTCGTCCTGCTCGGATTGCTGGCGAGCGCGCTGTCGGGGGCCATCGTCATCGGCGCGTACCTCTTGCTGCGCGGGTCGGCCGCCTCCGAGCCCGCGGAGGACGCGATGCCTGCGCCCGTCCCCCCGCGCGGCGACGGTGCCTCGCCGTCCTGACGAACAACGCGCGTTCGCGGCCCGGTGCGGCGGCTCCGCGGGCCACGGGGGCGCGCGATGCCCGCGCCGCGGCGAGCCACGCCATCCCGTCGGTGCCGTCGGGATCGGCAAGACCGACTCTGAACTTCCCCCCGGCGGGCGGACAGGTGGACGATGCCGCCATCGCGGCGATGGGGGTCTTCGCTGCGAACTCGATGGGGCTCGGGTCTCCGACGAAGGAGTGCCGACGCTGGGTGTTGTCGTCGCCGTCGATGCAGCGCCTGAGGGCGCGGGTCGCGGTGTCGTGGTCGTCGGGGACTCGGTCTTCACCGTGGAGAAGAAGCGCTCGGCGACGGCATTGCCGCCCAGGTTCTCGAGCACCGCCGTGTGCTCCGAGTACACCGGCGCACCGCGTTCCCCGAGCCACTGCAACACCCCGCGCTGCGTCGAGGGTCGGGCCACGCCCGACGACGACGGGAGAAACGAAAAAGCGCGCTCGACCCGAAGGTGAGCGCGCCTGTTCGTGGGGTGTTGGCCATCGTTCAGGGGCGGGTGACTGACACCGAGTACGCGCCCGATGCGCCGCGGAACCCATCGACGTAGAGCGTGTGAATGCCTGCGCCCGCGGGAATCTCGCTGGTCACGGTCGACCGACGGCCGCACGCGACGTCGAAGTCGTCGTTGCATGCGTTCGCGCCACGAAGCGCACTGCGCTGTTCGAGGAGCGTGTCCCAGGTCGCGCGATCGCAGGTTGAAGCGGAGAACGCTCCGCCGGTCGCCGCTCCGCAGGTGTACCAGTAGTAGGTGTTCTCTGGGCCCGTCGCGCCCTCCCCGCACGCCTGCGCGACCCGCCCGGTGCCAGCGGTCGTTCCCGCGGGCGTCGAGGTGCCAGCGCTGAGTGCAGCGATCGGACCGTTGCCAACAGGCAAATGCTGGAAGTGGATCGTTGCAGCCCCTCCAGCGTCGCAGCCGGAGAGCACCAGACGGTACGTGCCCGGGTCGAGCTGCAGCATGATCTGCGACCGCGTACCGGTGCCGCACCCCGAGAGGCCAACGTCGTCATTGCACGCAAGGCCGCCGGTGAGCCTGGCGTCGGTCACGTTGACACCTGCGCTCGTCTGAACGAAGAGGCTGGTGTCGTACGCCGACCCGAGGGTGTCCGCGTAGATGATCTCCGGCGCGCCGGCCGGGATCGTGAAGTTGTAGAAGACGTCTTCACCGAAGGTGCAACCGCAGGAGGAGGGTCCGGTTGTGTTGTTGACCGCTGCGCTCGTGTCCACCGTGAGCGTGGAAGACGCCGCGGCCATGTTGATCGTGACGGCCCCGGCGACGGTGTCGTTCACTGGCGAGCAGATGACGTTCGACGTTGCCGTCCCAGCCGTGCGGACGACGGAAGGTGCCGTGCAGACTGCCCAAGCCGTGCAGCTCGCGGCGTTGACGGCGGTCGAGAAGCTCATCGCCGCGCAAGGCGCGCAGACACGATTCGTCGTGGCGGTGGGCGCCGTCACGACGAACTGGCCTGCGGTGCAGTTGGTGATCGCCGTGCAGACGCGGTTCGTCGATGCGGACGGCGTGGTCGACTGGAACTGCGTGGCCGCGCACGGAGCCGCCCAAGGCGCACACGTGGTGGCGTTGGTCGTTGTGGAGAAGGTCCCCATCGGGCAAGGCGCGCAGTCACGATTCGTCGTGGCGGTGGGCTCCGCCTCGACGAACTGGCCCGCGGCGCAATCCGAAATCGCCGCGCAAACGCGGTCCGCTGTCGCCGTCGGAGCCGCCGATTGGTATTGCGCGACGGTGCAGGCCGTGAGCGCCGAGCACACGCGGTTGCTCGTCGTGGTCGCAGCCGTCGACTCGTATTGCGTCGCCGAGCAGACCGTGAGGTCCGAGCACACGCGGTTGCTCGTCGCGGTCGCAGCCGTCGACTCGTATTGCGACGCCG
>CAIKNO010000175.1 GCA_903828805.1 uncultured Sandaracinus sp.
AGCGAACACCGCCGTTCAGCGAACACCGCCGTTCAGCGAACACCGCCGGTCAGCGAACGATGCGCAGCCGCGTCGGGCCCTTGCCCGCCGGCACCTTGGTGCCGCCGAGGCGGTCGAAGTGCAGCTTGGCGATGGTCTCCGTCAGCCCGCTGGCGAGCGCCATGAACGCCTGCGCGCTGTCGGACTCCGGGGCGCTCTGCACGACCGGCATGCCCTTGTCGCCCCACTCTCGCACCGACGGCTCGAGGGGGATCTGCCCGAGCAGCGGCGCCTTCGCGAAGTCCGCGATCTTCGCGCCGCCGCCCTTGCCGAAGAGCTCGTGGCGCACGCCGACGCTGTCGACGAAATAGCTCATGTTCTCGATCACCCCGAGGATCGGCATCGAGAGCTTGCTGCACATCGAGACGCTCTTGTACACGTCCTGCAGCGCGACCTCCTGCGGCGTGGTGACCATCACGACGCCGGTCACCTTGAGCTTCTGCGCCATCGTCAGGGCCACGTCGCCGGTCCCCGGCGGCAAGTCGAGCACGAGGTAGTCGAGGTCTCCCCACTGCACGTCGCGCAGGAACTGCTGCAGCGCCGAATGCAGCATCGGACCGCGCCACACGACCGCCTGCTTGTCGTCCTCGAGCAGGAAGCCGATCGACATCATCTTCACGCCGAACCGCTCGAGCGGGACGATCTTCTTGTCCTCGCTGGTGAGCGGCTGGCCGCTGACGCCCATCATCGTGGGGATCGAAGGCCCGTAGATGTCGGCGTCGAGGATGCCGACGCGCAGTCCCAGGCGCTTGAGCGCGAGCGTGAGGTTCACCGCCGTCGTGCTCTTGCCGACGCCGCCCTTGCCGCTCATCACGAGCACGACGTTGCGCACCCCGGGCACCGGGTCGTCGCCCATCACCTCGCGGGAGGGGACCTGCACGTCGAGGCGCATCGACACCTCACGCGCGCCCGCGGACCGCGCGGCCTGCTCGAGGTCTCGCTTCACCGTCTCGTGCACCGAGACCGACGGCGTGGCGAGGTGCACGGTCATCGAGGCCTTGCCCTCGGTGACCGCCAGCTCCGACAGCGCCCCGATCTCCAGCATGGGCCGGCCGAACACGGGATCCATCACGCGGGCGAGCGCCGTCGTCAGGGTGGCGAGGGAGAACTCGGTGGTCGAGGGCGTGTCGGTCATGCGGGCCCACGGTGTGGGCTCGCGGGCCGGACGCGTCAAGCGAGGTTCACCGCGGGGCCGTCGAGGACTATCCTTCGCGCCATGCATTCCTTCTCACGCATCCTCGGCGCCCTGCTCGCCGTCTCCGGGCTCTCGCTCGCCGGCTGCGGCGGCGATCCCGCCCCCTCCGACGCCGGCGCCGCCGACGCGGGCCCCGTCGATGCCGGCGCGGGCTCCGACGTCACCGAGCTCTCCTTGCCCGGCCTCGACGGCCCCGTGGAGGTCACCATCGACGACCGCGGCGTGCCGCACATCGCCGGCACCACGCGCCACGACGTCCTGATGGCCGAGGGCTTCCTCATGTCCCGCGACCGCTTCGGCCAGATGGAGTTCATCCGCCGCAGCGTGCTCGGCACCGTCGCCGAGGTCGCCGGTGAGGACCTCATCCCGAGCGATCTCGAGAGCCGCTTCCAGGGCTACGCCCGCGTCGGACGCGAGGTGTACGAGAGCCTGCCGCCGACCGACACCACCCGCCTCACGGCCGAGGCCTTCGTCGAAGGCATCAACGCCTACATCGATCGCGTGCGCGACGGCCGGATGGAAGATCCCGCGGTGCGCGGCGCCGAGACCGTCAACCTGATCGTGAGCTCGACGTTCTTCGGCCACTGGTCGCCCGCCGACGTCTTTGCGATGGCCCGCTTCCAGGCCGCGAACCTCAGCTACGACGGCACCTCCGACGCGCGTCGCAGCCAGCGGCTCGCCGCGATCCTCGCGGCCTTCCCGGCGGATTCGAGCGATCCCCGGATCGCCGCGCGCGCGGGATTCTTCTCCGACATGTTCGGCGAGTGGCCGGCCCGCGACGCGTTCACGCGCGACGGCTTCAACGACGGCTCGACATCGGCGCTTCGGCCGCCGGGCCTCGACGGCGCGCGCCCCTCGCCCGCCCGCTGGGTCGCTTCGCGCGCCAGCCTCGAGGGCGCCCTGCCCTTCCTCGAGCGCCTCTCGGCCCGCGGCGAGCAGGTCTTCGGCGACCTCGTCACCCGCGGCTCCAACAACTGGACCGTCGGCGGCGCGCTCACCGCATCGGGCCACCCGATCCTCGCCAACGATCCGCACCTCTCGCTCATCTCGCCGCCGGTGTGGTGGTACGTGCACCTCGACACGGCCCGGATGGGCGGCGAGGACGGCCTCGAGGGGGGGGGCGTGGCCTTCGCGGGCCTTCCCGGCGTGGTCCTCGGGTACAACCGCAACCTCGCGTGGGGCGCCACGACGACCGGCTACGACGTCACGGACGTCTACGAGGAGCAGCTGACGGGCGCCTGCGACGCGTCGGGCAACGTCACCTCGGGGACCGTCCGGTTCCAGGGCGCCGAGGTCCCGGTGGCGTTCTACGAAGAGGTCGTGCACGCGCGGGACGAGGTCGCTCCGCTGACCGCGCAGCTTCCCTACGTGCCGCACCACGGCATGCTCGTGCCCGGCAGCTGCGCGCCGGTCGCCGGCATGGCGGGCCGCTTCACCGCGCTCTCGATCCGCTACACGGGCGACGAGCCGAGCAACGAGCTCGCCTACTTCACGGGTCTGTTGACGGCGACGAACGTCGAGGAGGCCCGCGCCGCCCAGGACGCGTTCCGCGTCGGCAGCCAGAACTTCATGGTGATCGACCGCGACGACATCTCGTGGTCGACCGAGTCGCGCGTGCCGGTGCGCGATGCGCGCGCCATGACCTACGCCGTCGATCCCGCGACCGGCGTGCCGAGCGGCCTCTGCCCTCACCTCGTCCTGCCGGGCACCGGCGAGGCCGAGTGGACGGCCGATCTCGACGCGCGCTTCGTGCCCCACGACACCAACCCGACCCGGGGTTGGATGGCCACCTCCAACCAGGACAACGTCGGCGTCACCACCGACGGAAACCCGTGCAACGACCCCCACTACCTGGGGGGCTCGTTCGACTACGGATGGCGACAGGCCCGCATCCAGGAGCGCCTCGGCGAGCTCGCCGCGCGGGGCGGCGTCACGACGGACGACATGATCCGCCTGCAGGCGGAGACCCAGTCGCCCCTCGGTCGCTCGATGCGCGACGCGCTCGTCACGATCCTGCAAGACCCCATGGCCGCCGACCCCTCGCTGTCGAGCGCCGACGCCGCGCGCCTCGCGGACGTGCGCGCGCGCTGGATGGCCTGGACCTTCGAGACCCCGCACGGCGTGGGTTCGACCGACGCGGCCGAGATCGCCGACAGCGTCGCGACGACGATCTTCAACGCCGCGCTGACGCGGATCATCCCGCTGGCCCTCGGAGACGAGATGGCCGCGTTCGACGGAGGCACGCCGAGCTCGGAGGCGGCGCGTCTGCTCGAGTGGATGCTCGTCTCGCCCGGCCGGCTCTTCAGCTACGACGAGACCCTCGGTCAGTCGGTGCTCTGGGACGACCTCCGCACGCCCGCGGTGGAGACTCGGGAGCAGATCGTGGTTCGCGGCGTGCTCGCAGGGCTCGATTTCCTGACGACCCGACTCGGCAGTGATCTCACCGCGTGGCGCTGGGGCCGCCTGCACACCGTGCGCTTCGAGAGCGTCGTGCCGACCCTGGGCACCGACATCCTCTCGATCCCCGCGGTCGACGACGCGATGTACCCCGAGGGCTTCCCGCGGCACGGGGACTCGGGCAACGTCGATCCCGGCAATTTCGGCCTGTGGAACACCGAGCGTTTCTCGTTCGGAAGCGGCGCCTCGCAGCGCCTCGTGGTCGAGATGACCCCGGAGGGGCCGCGCGCGTTCAACGCGATCCCGGGCGGCCAGAGCATCGATCCCGACAGCCCCCACAAGGCGGACGAGGCGATGCTGTGGATCCGCAACGAGCAGCCCGCGATGCACTTCGAGCAAGCGGACATCGAGGCCCACGCCGAGCGGCGCCTGCGCTTTCGCCCGTGATCTGCGGCCGCGCGAGGGACCTCCTCGGGAGGCCCTCGGCGGCGGCCGGGCTTGTCACTGCGACGGAGCCGGCCGGGGTGTTACCCTCCGCCCCCATGAGTCGACCACCGACCGCCCTGCTCGGGACCCGCGCTCAGGAAGGCGCACGACGGCTCGCGCTGAGGTCACTGGACGACGCCGTCGAGCAGGCGACCCGCCTGCTCGGAGCCGACGACGACCCGGAGGCGCTGCACGATCTGCGGGTCGCGCTGCGCAAGCTGCGGACCGTCCTGCGCAGCCATCGCCCCCTCCTGCGACAGAGCCTGCGGCGCAAGCGCGTCGCCGAGCTGCGGGCGTGGGTGGCCAGGACCGGCGCCGGACGCGACGCCGAGGTCCAGCTGGCGTGGCTGGTCGCGCAGCTCGAGACCCTCGGGCCCCGCGAGCGTCGAGGCAGCGCGTGGCTCCGCGCTCGACTCGTCGAGCAGAAGCGGGCCGCGTATGACGGGCTGCGCACCGAGGTGCTGCCGGGGTTGCTCTCGCTGCTGCCGAACCTTCGCCGCAAGCTCTCGCACTACACGGTCGAGCACGACGTGTTCGGGCCCGAGCCCGACGCGCGCTTCGAGTCGGTCACCGCGGCCCTGCTCCGGGCCCAGGCCGAGGCCATGGCCACCGCGCTCTCGGGCGTGCACGGCCCGCAGGACGAGGCCAGGGCCCACGAAGGCCGGATCCACGGCAAGCGGCTCAGGTACCTCCTCGAGCCGCTCCGCGACGAGCTCGACGAGGCCGACGCGCAGGTCCGCGCGCTCAAGGGGCTCCAGGATCTGCTCGGGGAACTCAACGACGTCGCCGTCCGCATCGCCTCGTTCCGGGGCTTCCTCGAGGCGCTCGCGCTCGAGCGCGCCCACCGCCTCAGCGCCGCCGCGGAGGGCGACACGGAGGGCACCCCCGCGCGGGCCGCCCCGGAGGAAGAGCGTTTCTTGCTGGCCCTCGTCCGGCGCTCGCACCAGAGGAGGCTCGAGATCTTCGAGGCCCTCGAGGTGCAGTGGTCCCGCCCGGGCGGCGCGCTCGACCGTCTGATGCGCGGGGTCGACGCGCTCGCGGACACGCTCGAGGCCCGAGGGGCGAGCGAGGGCGGACTGCCCCGCGAGATCGAGCGAAAGTACCTGCTCGACGGGCTGCCGCCCGAGGGTCGAGACCCGTCGCCCATCGAGATCGACCAGGGATATCTGCCCGGACAGAAGCTGATCGAGCGCGTGCGCCGCACCCGCGACGCCGACGGGGAGCGCTACTTCCGCACCATCAAGCTCGGCAAGGGACTCAGCCGCATCGAGGTCGAAGAGGAGACCGATCGCCCGCTCTTCACGAAGCTCTGGTCCCTCACCAAGGGCCGTCGGGTCCGGAAGCGCCGCCACCGCATCGAGCACGGAGGCCGGCTCTGGGAGCTCGACGAATTCCTCGATCGACCGCTGTTCCTCGCCGAGGTGGAGCTCCCTTCGGAGGACGCCGAGGTGGTGCTGCCGCCGTGGCTGTCCCCCCACGTCGTCCGCGAGGTGACCGACGAGGCCGAGTACGTGAACGCGCGCCTCGCGCGTTGAACGACCCCGGGCCGCGCGCGGCGCGTGGGACCTCGACCGTGCTGCGCGCGCGCTCAGCGACGCCGACGCGGCGCGAGCCCGAGCGTCTGCCGCACGCCCTGCGACACCCCGTCGAGCTTGTCGAGCAGTCCGAGCGCCCGGCCACCGTAACGCTTCACGAGCCTCGTCACCGCGCCCCCCGACTCGTCCTGCCCGAGCAGATCGAAGTCCGGTTCGGCCGCCTGGGGCCCGTAGAGCCGCTCCATCACCTCGAGCACGCTCTTCTTGACCATCCCGCGGAAGGGCACCTTGGCCATCATCCCGTACATCGCCGCGTTGCCGCGGCTCGTCTCGTCCGGGTGGCTGCGCAGGTACGCGACCGCGGCGCGCACGTCGTCGAGGTACTCGCCGATCACCGCCGCGTGGTTCGAGGTCACCGTGCAGTGGATGCAGTTGGGGTTCTGCTGACGGTCCACGTTCCAGTCGCGGTCCGTCAGCCGATCGGCGAGCGCGTACACATCGATGCCCGAGTCCTTGCGCGTCGTCCACGACACGATCGTGGCCTCGGGCTTCCCGAGCACCTCGAGCTCGGGGATCGCCTCGAGCCCCTCGCGCAGCGCCGCGACCGCCTTCATCGCCCGGTCCGTGTGCGAGAGATACCCCGCCTCGCCCATCGCCACCATCGACGCCC
>CAIKNO010000176.1 GCA_903828805.1 uncultured Sandaracinus sp.
CCGGGCTCGGTGAGCTCCCACATCCACTGCTCCCACGCGCGGTGCTCGTCGGTGAAGCGCTCCGCGCCTCTTGCGCCCCACGAGGGGGTCCACGCGTAGCCGACGGTCGCGAACATCCCGTCCATCAGCCGCAGCGAGAGTCCCGGCCGCAGAAGCACCCAGCGGGGCGAGAAGTCGTCATAGACCCGATAGTGCACATCGGAATGGGTCCACACGTCGCCCGTGACGGGCCCCGCGAAGAAGCCGCCGAACCAGGTCTCGTACTGGTCGTCGATCGAATCGGTCTGCGCCGCCGCGACCGAAGGGCCGACCAGCCAGAGGGCGGCGAGCAGACCCGACGAAGCGAGGGCGCGCAGCCCCCCCGATGCGAACGCCCTCATACGACGAACCCCGGCCAGCGGCGCATGTACGCGACGAAGCCCGGCGCGAGATCGCGCGCGAGGAGTTCGTCCTCGGTCAGCGGCGGCACGCGCGGCGCCTCGCCGCGCTGCACGAGCGCCGGCCAGTCGGGGTTGGCGATCGCCGCGCGACCGAGCGCGACCGCATCGGCCCCGAGGGCGAGCTGGGCCTCGGCCTGCGCGCGGGTGCCGAGGCCGCCGGCGACGACGAGCTTGACGCGGTCGGAGAGCGCGGCCCGGAACAAGGTCGTGGGGTGCTGGTCGGGTCGCTTGGTCGACGGCCTCTCCGCGCGCCACAGCGAGACGTGCAGCACGTCGATGCCCTCGGCCTCGAGACCGCGCGCGACCTCGAGGGACTCGTCGAGGTCGAGGCCGCGCGCCTGACCGAAATCCTCCGGCGAGACGCGCACGCAGAGCGCGAGTTCGGGCGCGGCGCGGCGCACGCGGCGGGTGACCTCGAGCAGCAGGCGCGCCCGGTTCGGGAGCGACCCGCCCCACGCGTCGTTGCGGAGGTTGTACGTCGTGCTCAGGAACTGCGAGAGCAGGTAGCCGTGCGCGCCGTGCAGCTCGACCGCATCGAAGCCCGCCTTCGCGCAGCGAAGGGCCGCCGCCTCGAACGCGTCGAGGGTCCGGGCGAGGTCGGCCTCGCTCGCCTCGCGCGCGGGATCGAGGCCTGTCTCCGACCACGCCGAGGGGCCGAAGGTCCCGGTGCCCGACACCGCCTGACTGGCGCGAAGGCCGCCGTGGAAGAGCTGCACCATCGAGAGGGTCCCCGCCTCCCGCAGACGCGACGCGAGCCTCGTGAGGCCGGGAAGCATCGCGTCGTCGTGCACGCCGAGCTCACCCGCCCACGCCTTGCCGTCCTGCGCCACGTGCGCGGCGCACGTCTCGATGAGCCCGAAGCCGCCCTCGGCCCTCCGCGCGAGGAAGCGGAGTTCTTCGTCGGAGCAGCGGCCATCCGGATGGCTCTGCATGTTCGTCAGCGGGGCGAGCCACACGCGGTTGCGCGCGACCACGCCGGGCCGCAGCGTCAGAGGGGCGAAGAGGTCGGTCATCGCGCGAGGCTGCACCGCGCAAGGAACCGAGGCCAGTCCCGAAGCGCGGTGCGGCCGCGGCGGCAGGTCATGGGCTGCGCACCACGTCGGCGGCGGGCGACGGCGCGGATTCCCACGAGAGTTGGTCACGAGGAATGGGCGGGGCCGAGAAGAACGCGTCGAGCGGGACCCCCGTTCCGCCGAAGCGCTGCAACGACGCCGGCGCGCCCCGCATGTCGAGCAGCCGCACGGCCCCGTCGCGGAACGCCACCCGCGATCTCCACCGGCGCCGCACCGGCACGGGCCGCTCGCCGCCGAAGTCGAGCGTCCGGGTCTCGAGCCCGAACGGCAGGGTACGGCACGCCCCGCGCGCCACGTCGCAGACCACGGCCTCGCGCGTGAGGCGGACCTCGCCCACGCCGATCCCTTCTTCGCGAAAGCCCTCCTCGCGCTCGAAGACATGAAGCGGAGGAAGGCCCGCCTGCCGGACGACGCGGGCCCCGAGCTCGCGCTGCACCACGCCGGTCCAGCACTCCTCGTCCCAGAAGCCCCTGAAATGCCCGGCGATCCGGACTCCACCGGCGTCGCTCGCGAGCAGGTAGATCTCGGAGGCTGCGCCGGGACCCATGCGGGGTGGCTCGTAGGGCGACACCGCGCCCGCGTACGTGCACCGAACGAGCGCGAGCGCGTCGGGCACGCCCTCGTCGACCGTCCGCTCCGCGCCCCGGCGACGGCGCGAGAACGGCGCGCGGGTCGGTTCGGCGCACTGCGTCGAGAGTCCGTGCTCCGCCGCCGCGTGGGCCTGCACGAAGCGGCGCGCCTCCTCCACGTCGCGGGCCCTCGGCACCGCCCCTTCGAGGACGGCCCGGGCCCACGCACGCGCCTGCTCGGACACGACGCGCGCGGCGAACGGCGCCGGAAACGGCGCGCCGCGAAGACGCCACGCTGCGAGCAAGGGGTCACCGCGCAGGTCGGCCGCGACGCCCTGCGAGACGGGGTCGCACGACAGCTCCGCGCGGGCCAGGGCGTCCGCCCGCGCGTCCGCGGCCTCGAGGCTCTCGCCCCCGAGCGGCTCCGCGAGCACCGAGAGCGCCCACGGGCACTGGAGGGCCTCGCGGACCGGCATGCGTTCGCGCGCGTGCAGCCACGCGCCTTGCTCGTCGCGGTCGACGTCCTCGTCAGGGTCGCCGCCGAGGGCCCGGTCGGCCTCGGCGAAGAGACGCGCCGCCTCGCCGTGTCGGCCCTCGGAATGCGCCGCCCGCGCGGCCTCGAGGGGGCCTGTCCACGGCGCCTGCGCCGCCACGGCAGGGACGTTCAGGAAGACACCGAAGGCCAGCAAGAAGCCGAAGAAGACGCGGTGCACGGCGCACTCTACCCG
>CAIKNO010000177.1 GCA_903828805.1 uncultured Sandaracinus sp.
CCGCACCGGCGCGCCCGCGGCCCCGGCACCCGTCGTCGCGGCGGCGCGTCCCGAACCGACGCCGGCCGCGTCGAGCGCGGAACCTGCCAGCCCGCTGGTGGCGGCCCGCCTCTGCCTGGCGACCGGGGACAACGCCTGCGCGGTGCGCGCCCTCGAGGGACGAGCCCGGACGCCCCAGGAGTGGCGCCTGCTGATCTCGACGTACCACGCGATGCAGAACTCCGCGCAGGAGCGCCGCGCGATGGAGACCTTCACGACGCGCTTCCCGAGCGACCCTGCCACGCAGGCCTACCGGCAGGCGCTCGCCCGCCCCTGAAGGCGACGGGTGCGTGCTTGAAGCCGCTGTGGGCCGTGACGGCGCGGGCGGGCAAGTGGAAGGTTTCGCTCGTCCCGGGTCGTTGGCCCGTCCGCGCGGTGGGTGATCCGCAGCCTCGGTGGGTCTCGCCGGGCGCCGCGTCCTGCCCGGACGAGCCTCCCCGCGGAGGGCTCCGTTGACACCGACAGAGCATCGGGCATCCTTCGGCCCGCGCGGTCGCTCCGCGCCTGTCCTTTCTCGGGAGAATGCTCGATGCGCCGGATCACTCGGATCCTCGGCCTGTCCGCGCTGGTCGCGGTGGCCTGTTCTGCTTTGTCGTTTCCAGTCTCGTCTGCCCAGGCGCAGGCTGGCGCGCTGACGACCGGCGGCATGGACCTCCACCTCTACCGCCCCGCGGTGGACTCGAAGGGCCTACTGTTCACGAACGGCACCGACATCCTGGGGCACCTCGCGTTCAGCTTCGGTCTCAACGTCGACGGCGGCTTCGGTCTGCTCCCGGTCCAGGGCTTCGTGAACGACCCCGGCTCGCGCGCCATCTGCGCGGATCCGAGCGCGCCGATCACGGCGATGGAATGTCCCGGCGGCCGCCTCTACCGCGGCCGCGCGCTCGACTACCTCTTCACCGGCACCGTTCAGTTCAACCTCGGCCTCTTCAACCTGATGGTCGTCGGCGTCCAGCTGCCGATCGCGTTCGCGGCCGGCCCGAACCTGACGATGCCCGGCATCTACAACGACACGAACGGGGGCATGACCCGGGGCGGCGGCGCCGACTATCAGGGCGTCGGCAACCTGATGATCCACGGCAAGGTCCGCATCCTTCGCCGCGAGCGGAATGGAGGCCTCGGCCTCGCCGCGCTGCTCCAGCTCGAGCTGCCCACCGGGGCCGCGTCCCAGTTCGTCGGCGACGGCGTGTTCGCGCTCTGGCCCTCGCTCGCGCTCGAGTGGCAGCCCGACCGGCTCGTGCGCCTCGGCATGAACGTCGGCTCGCGCATCATGTTCGGCGAGACGCCGACCCTCCCGATCGATGCCCGCTTCACCCCGTCGGCGATGAGCGCGAGCTTGCCGACGCGCGTCGCCGGCACCGGCACGGACGTGGCGTACGGCCCGATGCTCACCTACTCGGTCGGCGCGGGCATCCGCCTCGGCGACTCCCCGGTCGAGCTGACGGCCGACCTCTACGGCGCGTCGATCTTCTCCGGCTTCGGCCAGGCCGGCGGCAATTCGCTCGAGGCGATGGGCGGCCTGAAGATCTTCGTCGACCGCAACAGCTACCTGGTTCTCGCCGGCGGCGGGGGCATCCCGATCGGCGGCATGCTCCAGTCGGACGCGCGCGGCACGGTCGGCTTCGTCTTCGAGCCGTCGATCGGCGACCGCGACGGCGACGGCTTCCGCGACGACGACGACGAGTGCGTCGACGAGCCCGAGGACTTCGACATGTTCGGCGACGAGGACGGCTGCCCCGAGCCGGACAACGACCGCGACGGCATCCTCGACGTCGACGACGAGTGCCCGAACGTCCCCGAAGATCGCGACGGCGACGAGGACGAGAACGGATGCCCCGAGGGCAACGAGGGCGACCGCGACGGCGACGGCATCCTCGACAACGACGACCAGTGCCCCGACGACCCGGAGGACCGCGACGGCTTCCAGGACGAGGACGGCTGCCCCGATCCGGACAACGATCAGGATCGCATCCTCGACACCGACGACCTCTGCCCGAACAACCCGGAGGACCGCGACGGCTTCCAGGACCAGGACGGCTGCCCCGATCCGGACAACGATCAGGATCGCATCCTCGACCCGCAGGACACCTGCCCGAACGACCCCGAGACCTACAACGGCACCGAGGACGAGGATGGCTGCCCCGACCGCGGCTCGGTCGTCATCGAGGAGAACTCGCTGGTCATCCTCGACAAGATCTACTTCGAGACGGACAGCGCCGCGATCCAGGAGCGCAGCTTCCCGATCATCGAGGCGGTCGCCGCGACGCTGGTCGGCAACCCGCAGATCACGCTGCTCGAGATCCAGGGCCACGCCGACGAGCGCTCGGCGGACGACTACAACATCCGCTTGACGTCGGACCGCGCGGCGGCCGTGCTCGAGGCCCTCGTGCAGCGCGGCGTGACGCGCGACCGGCTGCGCAGCGGCGGTTACGGCGAGCGCTGCCCCCTCGATCCCCGGCACACCGCCGAGGCGTGGGAGCAGAACCGCCGCGTCGAGTTCAAGATCATCCGCACGGCCGACGGCCCGACCGGCGTCGAGATCGCGTGTCCCGCAGGACGGGAGTTGATCCCGCAGTGATCGCGGGCGAGACTGCGACCAGGCTTGCTGGGTCAGTCCCCGGAGAGCCGGAGAACGAAACGCGACGATGGAGCAGGATGGTTTCGCGGATGCGATGCGGGCGGGGATCGTCTCCCTGCCCCAGGACCTGAAGGCGATGCTCCGGATCATCGAAGATCCGGAGCTCGACGACGCAGGGCGGTTGCTCGCGTGCGGCGCGCTGCTGCACGTCCTGTCGGGGAAGAATGCGATCCCGGGGGTGAAGGGCACGCTCGGGCTGGTGGACGACGTGCTCGTCCTGCGGCTCACGCTCGAGCGGATCGCGCGGACCTCCCCGGAGGTCGCCGAGTCCCACCGGGAGGACGACCCGGAGACGCTCGGCCCCTGGGCCGAGCAGCTGGTGGCTTCCCGGGCGTTCCTCAAGGAGCGCTTCGCGGTGGTCGAGCGGGCGCTCGAAGGGCTGCCGAAGATCTCGTACTTGGGCCACTCGGCGCTCGAGTGCGCCCGCGACCAGGAAGCGGCGACCTGGCTCTACGACAGCGTGCTCGAAGCCATCGTGGAGAAGTTCGAGATCGGCCGGGACGAGGCTGCGCGCGCGGTCAAGAACGTCCACGAGATCCACGCCCGGCTGGGCGAGCGCGCCTGACCTGGGGCGGGTCGCGACCGGCGCTCGCCGGGGCGGCCCGGCCGGCGCTCGCCGGGGCGCGTCGCCTCTTGGCGTGTCGTCGGGGCGCGTCCCGAACGGTGGTTCGCCGGGCCTCCCTCCCTGTGGAGGGGTGCCCGACCTCGGGCTACACGGGCGCACCAAGATGAACGACGGCTGAGCCGTCCGTCCCCGTCCGGGGTACCCACGCACGACCCTCAACGAGGACGTGCCGGATGGCGACCAGGGGATGCGTCGGATCCACGCGCGCGGCGGCGCTCGCGTTCATCGCGGGCTGCGCGCTCTGCGCGTGTGAAGGGGTGTTGCTCGGAGGCCCGGCGGGCCCAACCGGGAGCGGGCGTCCGGGGGAGACGCCCGGCGAGCCCGCGGCGGGCAGGGATGGCGGCGGCGACAGCTCGCCCCCCATCGACGCGTGCGCGGGGGGCGAGGTGGTGCCGACCGCGGCGCCGCTGCGGCGGCTCTCGACCGTCGAGTACCTCCGCACCCTCGCGGACCTGTTCCCTGGCGTGACGGTGGAGCAACCCCCGCTGCCCCCGGACACGACCGTCGACGGCTTCGAGAACGACGCCCGCTCGCTCGGGCCCTCGGACCTCCTCGTCGCGCGGTGGGAAGACATCGCCTTCCGCCACGCCGAGGCCGTCACCTCGACCCCGACGCGCCTCGCGGCGTTCCTGCCGTGTGCCCGCGACGGGCTCGCCGCGTCCGAGGCGCGGGCGTGTGCGGGACAGCTGCTGGACACCTTCGGTCGGCGGGCGTGGCGCCGCCCCCTGACCGCGTCCGAGCGGGACGACCTGCTCGCGTTCTTCGAGACGCAGCGTCAGGAGATCGACCTGCCGGCGGCCGTCGAGCTGACCCTCATCTCGCTGCTGATCTCGCCCTCGTTCGTGTACCGCCTCGAGTCTCCCCGCACCACGGCCGGGGAGGCGCTCGACCCGTACGAGCTCGCGTCGCGGCTCTCGTACTTCTTGTGGCAGAGCCCGCCGGACGACGCCCTGCTCGACGCGGCGGGCAGCGGCGGCCTGGGCAACGACACGGGCGTGGAGGCGCAGGTCGCGCGCATGCTCGAAGATCCCAAGGCGCGCGCTGCGATGGTCGATTTTCATCGGCAATGGCTCGACTTCGACCGCATCCTCCGGGCCGAGCACGAGAGCCGCACGACCGCGTCCATCACGCCGTGGACCCCCGCGCTCCGCGCTGCGATCCACGACGAGCAGGCCCGCTTCGTCGAGCGGACGATCTTCGACGGGGCGGGCACCCTGCGGGCGCTCCTCACCTCGCGCGACGCCGAGGTGAACGCCTCGCTCGGCGCCCTCTACGGGGTCGGTGGCCCCGCGGACGACGCCGCGTGGATTGCCGTTCAGCTCCCCGAGGGCGAGCGCTCCGGGATCCTGACCCGCGCCGGGTTCCTCGCCTCGCACGCGCACGCCGGCAACGGCTCGCCGCCGCTGCGCGGGGTCTTCGTCCGCGAGCGGCTGCTCTGCGAGCCCCACGCCGCGCCCCCGGCGGGCGCGAACCTCGCGCCTCCGATGGTCGAGAGCGGCGCCCCCGCCCGGACGAACCGCGACCTCTTCGCGGAGCGCACGGCGGCCCCCCAATGCCAGGGCTGCCACGTGCGGATCGACCCCGTCGGTTTCGGCTTCGAGAACTACGACGCCTTCGGGGCGTTCCGCGACTCCGAGGAGGGCCTGCCGGTCGATGCCTCCGGCAGCCTCTTCGGCACGGACTCGCCCGACCCGTTCGCCGACGCGGTGGGCCTCTCGCAGCGCCTCGCGGAGAGCGCGCAGGTCCACGCCTGCGCCACGTCGCAGTGGATGCGCTTCGCCCTCGGGGCGGCGCCGGGGTCCGGCGAGGCCTGCCTGCGACAGCGGCTCGTGAACGGCTTCGCCGCGACGGGCGGCGACGTCCGCGCCCTCGTGCACGCCATCGCGACCGCGCCCGAGTGGCGCCTGCGCGCCACCCCGATCGACTGAACTTTCACGAGGGACCTCCATGACGAAGTCGACGAACGAATTCTCCCGCCGGAGCCTGCTGCGGGCCCTCGGGGTGGGCGCGGCCGGTCTCGCGTTGCCGGGGCTGCTCGGGGGGCGCGCGCGCGCTCAGGTCGAGCCGCCCCGCCGCGTGGTCTTCTTCATCACGCCGCACGGCACGGTGTGGAACGCGTGGCACATGGACCTCGCGGGCCTCGGGCCGAGCGGGAGCGTGACGCTCTCCTCGCAGCCTTCGGACCGGTGGAGCCCGCTGCTCGCGCCCTTCGGGTCCCTCGCCCGCAAGCTGATGGTCGTGGAGGGCCTCTCGCGCCCGGGCGCGATCGAATACGAGCACGCCCACGACAGGCAAGGAGACGCCTTCGACCTCAACCGCCACGACTTCGGTCAGGCGCATCTGATGACGTGCGTGGACCCGCTGCAGCGCCCCTCGGCGACCTGCATCGGCGGCGGCGTGTCGATCGATCAGGTGCTCGGGGCGGCGACCTCGGCGCCGGGCCGCTGGGCGAGCCGGGTCTACGGCCAGGGCCACCCGTACTCCTTCGTGGCCGCGGGCGAGGAGTCGCCGCGCGTGACCGACCCCCGGGTCGCGTACGACGACATCGTGGGCATGCGCGCGCCCTCGACGACCGGTGCCGGGGACGCGCGCGCGCGCGCCATCCGGGCGGCCCGTGCCCGGGTGCTGGGGCGGGCGGCGGCGGAGGCCGAGCGTCTCGGGGTCGGGCTCGGACGGCTCGACCGCGAGAAGCTCGCGCGGCACGCGCAGCTGGTGCGCGATCTGGAGGCGTCGTTCGCGGCCGCGCCGGGCGGCGCGGTCGCGTCGTGCTCGCCGCGCTGGGTCGCCGAGGCCCAGGCGCTCGACCAGTGGAGCCGCGTCATCACCCTCGCGCTCTCGTGCGACCTGACCCGCACCGTGACGCTGCTCGCGCCGGAGCTCGATCCCTCGCAGATCGGTCTGCCGCCCGGGGTCGACGTGCATCAGGACTACGCGCACCGGTCCAATCGCTTGCAGCCCTCGACGTACACCGCCGAGGCGGAGCGCGGGATGATCCAGTACGTCGGCTTCTTCGCGCAGCGGTTCCGGACGCTGCTCGACCAGCTCGACTCGGTGCCCGAGGGCGACGGCACGCTGCTCGACCACACCGCCGTCGTGTGGATGAGCGAGCTCGCGACGGGCACGCACGACCTGCACGATCTGCCGATCGTCGTCGCCGGCGGCGCGTCCGGCAGGCTGCGCACCGACCGCTACGTCCGCTACGCCCGCGACACGCGGCTGGCCGCCGGATGGGGCTTCGAGGTCGACGCCGGCCCCGCGCAGAACCGCTTCTACGTCTCGCTGATGCAGGCGCTCGGCGTGCCCGGCGACCGCTTCGGAATCACGTCGGTCCCGCGGGTGGGCGGCGGCACGATGTCGCTGACCTCCGCGTTGCCCGAGCTGCTCGTCTGAAGGACCCGTGGGGTCGGGGGCGGGCCCGCGGCCGTCCGGGGCTGCGCGCCGCGCCGATTCCCTGGTAGCGTCGCCCCTGTATGACGCGACTCCTGCTCGGGCTCGGCACAGGGCCCCTCCCTCAGCTCGTCGGGCTCATCGTCGGCGGCCTGGTGTTCTACTTCGGGTTCTCGGGCCTGAGCTACCTGGTGTTCTTCGTGCTCGGGCGGGCGCGCTTCCATCCGGGGTACGTGCCTGACCCGGTCTCCGAGCGCAGCGCGATGGCGTGGGGCGCCGTCGGCGTCGTGGGCAACGCGGTGCTGATGCTGCCGCTCCAGTTGCTGGTGACCGCGGGCCACAGTCAGGTGTACTGGGACGTCGCGGAGCACGGCTGGGGCTGGCTCGTGCTCTCGGTGGGGCTCTACCTCGCGTTCACCGAGACGCTCATCTACTGGGCGCACCGGTGGCTGCATCGCGTGCCGTTCCTCTACGACCGGCTGCACGCCATCCATCACCGCTGGCGCGCGTCGACGCCGTGGGTGTCGATGGCCTTCCACCCGCTCGACTCGTTCGTGCAGGCGCTGCCGCACCACCTCGCGATGTTCCTGTTCCCGGTCCACGGGCTCGTCTACCTCACGATGCTGAGCTTCGTGTCGGTGTGGACCGTCCTCATCCACGACCGCGTGACCTTCGTGCGGTGGTGGCCCATCAACCACACCGACCATCACACCGTTCACCACTGGTGCGGCGACCACAATTACGGGCAGTTCACGACCTTGTGGGATCGCCTCATGGGGAGCCACCGCGATCCCGAGGTGCTCGCCGCGGCCGATCCCGGGCTGCGTGAGGTGATGAGCCACCACGCGCGCCGCGTCCCTTCACCCGCAGCGTGAGCCGGGCGGCTCGGCGGCGCGGGCGCGGTGGCGCGCTACTGACGCGCGGCCTGGGCGTCGACGAGGCCGCCGAAGAGCTCGGCGATCTCCCGCGCGCCCTCGCGATCCATGATGCGATCGAGGTCCCGCCGGAGCACCCGGCGGCTGAACTCCGCGTACTGAACGAGGAACTCCGCGTCGGTCGGCATGTCGGTCGTGCAGAACCCGGGCGCGGGCCGCAGGCCCTCGCAGGAGTCCGCGCGGCAGGCCTCGGCGACGCGCGCGCGGGAGAACGTGTCGGCGGCGAGCGCGTCGCGGCAGCCTCGCCGTGCGTAGAGGCCGCTGCACTCGCGCACCAGGCGCGCGAACGTCGGCGCGGCGTCGGGGGACTCCATGCGGGTCAGCACCTCCCCGCAGCGCTCGAGCCCGCGCTGCTGCTCGCGGCGCGGGACGAGGTCCGGCGCAGGCTCGGCAGGCGCGGGCGAGGGCCCCGCGGTGGGCTCGCCGCACGCGGTCAGCAGGAGGACGATCCAGACGGCGCGCATCGGTCGCTGGCATAGCGCAGGACCGAGGGGAGGCGCACCCCGCGGGCGGATCCGGTGGGGTGCGAACCCGGGCTTCGATTCCGGTACGCTCCGGACCGCCGCCGTCGTGCGGTTCGACCGCGGGCTCGCCCACACCCTCGAGATCCCGGAGAAGAGGTGTCATGAAGTTCGTGGTTTTCGGCGCCTCCGGGCGCACCGGAAGGGCGTTTGCTTCGCAGGCGCTGGCCGCCGGGCACGACGTCGCGGCGTTCGTCCGCAACCCTGAAGCGACGCTGCCGGAAGGCGTCACGGTCACGACCGGCGACGTGCTCGACGCGGCCGCGGTCGCAGCCGTCGTTCGAAGCGACCACACGATCGTGGTGACGCTGGGACAGGTCGACGCGTTGACCATCGGGGCGGGCCACGTGATCCGAGCCGCCGTCGCCGCGGGTGCGCGGCGTCTGCTCGGCGTCGTGGGTGCGGGCGTGTTGCAAGCCGACGCGGAGCGCTTCCGGCACGA
>CAIKNO010000178.1 GCA_903828805.1 uncultured Sandaracinus sp.
CGGCGCTGCGGACCCACGTGACGGCGGAGGGCGAGCGCATGCGCCGCTTCTACGACCTCACGCTCGAGCGCGACCGCACCCCGCTCTTCGCCCTCTCCTGGCTCGTGATGCACCGGATCGATGCGTCGAGTCCCCTGCACGGCCTCGACCACGAGGCGCTCCTCGAGGATGACGTCCGTCTGCTCGTCTCGATGACCGGCATCGACGAGGCGTACGGGCAGCACGTCTACACTCGATACAACTACGACGCTCAGCACATTCACTTCGGGGTGCGCTTCGTCGACGTGCTCGAGCCGCTGCCCGGAGGCGGGCTGCGGATCGCGTTCGACAAGTTCCACGCCATGGAATCGGGCCGGGTGAGCCTGGCGCCGGTCGCGCCGGTCGCGGGCCGGGCGGGCTGAGGCGCGCGCCGCGTGCTCCGGGACGCTGGGGGCGCTACCCCTCGCACGATGGCCTCCTCGCTTCGTGCTCGGTCGGGCGCACACGGGCTCCTGCGGGCGGCGCTCTCGCTCGCGGTGGTGTTCCTCGGGGCGGTGTCGTTCGCGGCGTTCGCCGTGGGCTGCGGCGAGGAACGGGAGGACGCGACGCCCGAGGGTGCGCTGACGCTGTTCCTCGACGCCATCGAGCGCAGCGGGGATTCCCGGGGCGCGCTCGAGCAGGCGTACGGTCTGATCGACGCTGTGGCCCAGGAGCGGCTCGTCGATCGCGCGCGGAGCGCGACGGCCCTCGGCGCGCGGGAGCTGCACCCGTGGGAGCTGCTCGTCGAAGGGCGCGCGCTGCTTCGCTTCCATCCGCGGCGTGGCGGGGGCATGCGGGCGCAGGTGACCGGGGATCGGGCGGTCGTGACGGTCGTCGGCGAGGACGGGGACGAGCGGGCCGAGGTGCCGATGGTGCGGCAGGCGGACGGATGGCGCGTCGTGCTCGAGGTCCCCGAGTTCCGGGCGCACCCGGACGACGGGCCCGCGGACTGAGCCGCGCGGCCCGGTTCACACCGAGGTCAGGACGATCCGCGAGACCTCCGGCGGCGCGCCGACCCGGGCGGGCGGGCCGGCCGTGCCGAAGCCGCGGTTCACGTAGAGCTGCGAGGCGCCGCGGTGATAGTGGCCCTGGATGTAGCCGTGACGCAGCACGTAGTCGGCGGGCCGCACCACGAAGTTCACCTGGCCTCCGTGCGTGTGTCCGCTGAGCTGCAGGTCCACGTGTCCGGCCGCCTCGGGGTAGAACTCGGGGTTGTGGCAGAGCAGCACCCGCGCGAGGTCCCCCTCGGGGAGATCCGCCAGCGCGCGGGCGAGGTTCGGACCCTCCGAGAGCCCATCGCGCGCGGCCCACACGTCGTCCACGCCGAGCAGCGCGAACGCGGCGCCCGCCCCGCCGATGACGCGGCCTCGGTTGCGGAGCACGTCCGCGCCGGCGGCCCGGGCGGTGGAGAGCACGCGGTCGGCGCCCGCGTAGTAGTCGTGGTTGCCGGGGATGACCGCGACTCCGTCACGCACGCCGAGCTCGACGAGCGCGCGCACGAAGCGGCCGAGCTGGGGTGCGTACGAGATGTCGTGATCGACGAGGTCGCCGGTGAGCACCACGAGGTCGGGGCGCGCGCGCCTCACCAGC
>CAIKNO010000179.1 GCA_903828805.1 uncultured Sandaracinus sp.
AGATCGCCCCGAATTTCCTGGTGCAGAGGCCCCTCGAGGGACCGCTCCCCGCGCTCGGCGACTTCTTCGACCGCGCGACGGGCGTCTACTACCCGGGGCTGAACGGGCGCAACCAGCTCGAGGACCCGTTCTGGGTGAGGAGCAACCGGGAGACCTACGGCTTCGAGTTGATGCTCGCGTTCGACCCCACGCCCGCGACCTGGATGTGGGCGTGGGACAACGTCCGCCGGGAGGACGCCGACTTCGCGGCGTTCCTCGACATGAGCTACCGGATCCACCCCACGCGCCAGGACGCGGGGATTGGCGTCACGGCGCAAGGGGTCCAGTTCGCGTTCCCGACCTCCGCGCCGGCGAGCGATCTCTGGGACGTGCGGTTCCGGACGATCGCCCGCCTCGCGCCCGGGGTGCGGCTCGTCAACATGCTCTACGTCGGCAACGGGCAGGCGAACGGCAACGACGCCCGGCTCATCTACCGCGGGGGCGTCGAGGGCCGCCTCACGGCCGACCGCTTCTCGCTCGACTACCACGTGCGGATCGGCGATTGGGGCCCCTACGACTACTACCGCGACTTCAACAGCACGTTCCCGGTGCAGGCGATGTTGAACGGGTCCTTCGGGCTCACGAATCCGCAGTGGTTCGTCTCGTCGTACACGCGCCTCGGCGTGGTCGGGACGTTCCGCGCCCTCGACGCGAACTCGGGGCGCTACCGGCCGGACCCGATGAATCCCGATGCGTTCGGGACCGAATGGGAAGTGAGGACCTATGTCCAGCTCTCGATCTGACGGGATCTGCGGGGTCGCGCTCCGCGCGTGCATGGCGGTCGCGCTCGCGTCGCCGCTCACTTCGGGCTGCGAGCCCGACGGACGACGGGTCCGCTTCGGCGAGAACATCACCGGACTGCGTTTCGAGCTCTTCGACGAGTCGGAGGGGATCCACCCCTCGACGATCACGCTGGGGAACCCGCGGAACCCTTTCCGATTTCACCCGATCGGCGAGCAGACGCGCTTCGAGATCCTCGCGTACGGCGGCAACGCCGGGGCGTTCTACGCCTGGGCGACGCTCCTCGCGCGCGCGCCCACCGGAGAACATCAGTTCTTCACCGCGGCAAAGCTGCACGACATCGCCGTGTCGGGCGAGCTCGACACCCCGGAGGAGGTGTGTCGCGTGACGCGGATGGCAGGTCGCGCCTACCAGGCGGTCCTCGACGGGTTCCCGGGGTCCGTCTCGTACCTCGAGGACGGGACCTCGTACGCCCTCGCGCCCCTGGCCTATCGAGGGATCGAGGCGCTCGGCCTGACCGTGCAGGGCGGGTGGGTGCTCGCGGGCGACGGCGACGGACACGAGGTGGTCGTCCGCATGGGCGGAGGGCCGCCCGCCCCGACCGACGGTGAGGAGGCCGTCGACCCGTGCGCGCCCTGAGCCGGCATCGTGGGCGCCGTGCGCCCGCCGCGTTCGTCGGGCTCGCGCTCGCGTCGTGCGTCGAGCTCGGACCGCCCGACTACTCGAGCCAGGTCGGGCTTTCGCTCGACGCCGGTCCGCGACCGGAGGCGCTCCCCGGCACGGACCCCTTCCGCCCGGGGATGAGGCGCCTCGCGATCGGTCTCTTCTACGAAGGCAGCGCGTCGAGTCGCTTCCGGCTCGATGCCGAGCGCGCGTGTCTGAGACAGCCGCACGCGGACCCGCTGCGGTGTTACTTCATCTTCACCGCGCCTGGCACGGGGCAGCTCGAATACGAGCAAGACACGGTCGCCGACCGCGTCGAGGGCACGCTCGCAGACAGGTTCACGCTCACGGGCGCCCCCTTCTGGGGCGGCGGCGTGGTGTGGGACGAGCCCACCGATCTGTCGGCGTGGAGCACGCTCTCGGTCGCGCTCAAGTCGTCGGATCCGTCCTTCGCGGAGGTCCGGATCGAGATGCAGTCGGGCACAGCGGCGGTGTCGGCGTTCAGCGTCGACGCGACCGACTACGGCTTCGTGAACGATGGCGAGTGGCACGTGCTCCGCATCCCGCTCGCCCACTTCGCGGGGCTCGATCGGCTCCGGATCCGCGCCCCGTTCATCCTGAGCGGGACGGGCAACAAGGCCGGGGACCAGCTCCTGGTCGACGAGGTCTATCTGACCCAGGACTGAGTGGGGTCGAGGCGCTGCGGCGGGGCGTGAAGGCGCACCCGGACATCGAAGGAGCGAGCCGATGGAACACAAGCGAATCTGGTCGATGCTCGGGGTGCTCTCGCTCCTGCTGCCCGCGGGCTGCGGAGGGTCGAGCAGCACGGATGCGGGCGTGATGCCCGACGGCGGCGAGGACGCGGGGGCGCGGGACGCGGGTCCGCCCCCGGTGCCGGGATGTGCGAACCCGCGCGCCGCGAACCACGATCCGGCGGCGACCGTGAAC
>CAIKNO010000180.1 GCA_903828805.1 uncultured Sandaracinus sp.
CGCCCGGTCGAGACGCGCAGCCCGAAGAGCTCGCGGTGCACCTGACGGGCGAGCCTGCGCGGCATGCCCATCTCGCGCTCCTCCGCGCCGGCGTCTTCGGGCAGCGTGGCGAGCACCTCGGTGCAGCGCAGCTCGTTGCCGGCTGCGGTGCGCAGGCATGCCGAGAGGCCGCCGGAGGGCGAGGGCGTGACCGCGAGCTCGAAGCCGTGGCTGCGGTCGGCGAAGCGCGGCGAGCGGGCCAGCCACGAGGCGGCCTCCTCCGCGTCTTCGCCCTGGCCGGCGATGCGGCAGGGCAGCGCGCGCCCGAGGCGCCGCAGGACGCCGGGGTCGAGCTCCATCGCGGTCGCGAAGAGCTCGTTCGCGCGCGCCTCCATGCCCGCGTCCTCGGCCGCGCCCGCCGCGACCGCCGCGACCCGCGCCCTGACCAGCGCCCACCCGGCGCCCTCGAGCCGGGGCAGCGTCGAGGCGGCCAGGGTCACGGCGGCCTCGGCGTCGCCGCGGTGGGCGAGGATCTCGACCTGCAGCGCGTCGAAGAACGGATCGGCCGCGGGATCGTCGGCGTCCCGCACGCGCGCCGAACGCAGGCCCACCGAGACGACGGAGGGTCCGAGCACGTCGACCAGCTCGAGCGCGAGCCAGGGCGATGCCCCCGCGACGCTGCCGGAGACGTAGGGGCGCAGCGAGCTCACGAGGCGGTCTCCCTCGGCCATCACGGTGGCGATCCGCTCGTCGTCGGGCCAGCGGTCGAGGCCGCGTCCGAGCGCGCCGAGGAAGTTCTCGAGCTGCGCGAAGCGCCCGGTCCACGAGGCCTCCTCGGCCCGCTCTTCTTCGCGCGTCCGCTCCACGATGCGCCGGACCAGGGCGTGCCGCCCGCGGGCCTGCTCGGCGCCGTCGGTGGTCAGGCCGCGCCGATCGGGGCGACCGAGCGCGCGGGAGATCTGCGCCTCCGCCCGCTCGGTGTCGCCCGCGAGCAAGAGCAGCATCGCGACGAGCGCCTCGGTCTCGGCGCGGCCTTGATCGCGCAGCGCCGCGGGCTGCCGATCGTTCCAGCCGACCATCCGCTCGAAGGCCTCGATCGCGCCCTCCGACTGACCCGAGGAGAGACGCAGCTCGAGCAGGAATTCCCAGGGGTTCGCGGCCGTCGGCTCGAAGCGACGCACCCCCTCGAGGGCGAGCGCTTCGGCCTCCTGGAAGTTCAGCGCCGAGGCCGCGCCGAGCGCGGCGTTGAACGCGTCCACCGTGATGCCGCCGCTCTCCTCGTCGTCGCCCTCGACGGTGCGGCCCGCGACCTCGCGTCGCGCGTCCTCGAGCGCGGCCATGCACGCCTGGTGGTAGGGGGCGCGGCTGCGGGCTTCGCCCTCGATCGCGCAGAGCGCGTTGAGGCCCGCGGAGCGCTGCCACGGGTTCGGCGACCCGACGGCGACCTCCGCGAAGCGACGCGCCTCGTCGATCCGCCCGAGCTTGAGCAGCGGCCAGCATCGCTCCGCGATCATGTCGGGCTCGTAGAGGTGATCGTGGTAGCCGAGCAGGTCGAGCTGGTACGGGTAGAGCTCCATCTGCCCTGCGAGGCGCGCGAGCGAGAAGAGCAGCTCCTCGTGAAAGGGTCCGCCCCCGGTGCGCGGCAGCTCCCGCTGCTCGTAGAGTTCGCGGGCCCGCCCGAGGTGGCGCATCGCCCGCGCGAGCGAGCCTTCGGCCTCGAAGAGCACGCGGCCCAGCACGTAGTGCCCGGCGATCGAGTCCGGATCGGCGCGGAGCACGCGCTCCGCCGCGGTCCGCGCGCTGACGGCGAGGCCCTGGGAAAACAACGAGAGCGCCTCCTCCTCGAGCGGGGAGTGCGCGTCGGGCAAGGGCAGCGACGCGCTCGACGAACCCTGGGTCGGCGCGGTCTGGGCGGACGCGTCCCAGGGCGCCAGCGGTCCCGCGAGACCGAGCAGCAGGGCCACGGCGCGGGCGGCCCTGCGCGCGCCCTCGAGGCGCGGCCTCGTCCCGTCCGGACGCGCTCGCAGCGGGTGTCTCATCCCGAGGACCTCACGCCCCCGCCCGCCGGGCCAGCCGCTCGAGGGGACCCGCGATGAGCTCGTCGGTCACGGTGGTCACGTCGCCTGCGCCGGGCGCGAGCTCCAAGCGGTGAGAGAACGTGTAGTGCGCCAGGGCCCGCACGTCGTCGTCGGTGACGTGGTTGCGCCGCCGGGTGAGCGCGCGCGATTGCAGCGCCGGGATCATGAGCACCAGGGCGCGCGTCGAGAGGCCCTGCAGGACGCGGGGATCGCGGCGCGTGGCCTCGGCGATGTCGACCAGCGCCTCGCGGATGGACGCGGCGATGTGGATCTGGGACTCCACCACCGCGCGGGAGTCCACCAGTTCGGTGCGGGTGATCCGGGGGACCTCCTCCTCGGCCGGCGCGGTGCGGCGCGCGCGGATCGACGCGAGCACCTCGAGCTCCGCGTCGCGGGCGATGTGCTTCATCTTGATCTTGAAGAGGAAGCGATCGAGCTGGGCGCTCGGCAGCGGGAAGGTGCCGCTGAAGTCGAGCGGGTTCTGGGTCGCGATGACGAAGAAGAGCGGGTCGAGCTGGCGGGTGCGGTTGTCGACCGTCACCTGCTTCTCGCCCATCGCCTCGAGCAGCGCCGACTGCACCTTGGGGGAGGTCCGGTTGATCTCGTCGGCGAGCACGATGTGCGCGAACACGGGCCCAGGTCGGAAGAAGAACTTGTTCGTCGTGGGGTCGAAGATGGTCGTGCCGGTGACGTCCGAGGGCAGCAGATCGGGGGTGAACTGGATGCGGCGGATCGCGACGATGTCGTCGTCCGGTCGGTCGTCGATGAGGCAATCGCCGAGGGCCTTGGCCAGGGTCGTCTTGCCCGACCCGGGGAAGTCCTCGAGCAGCACGTGTCCGTCGGCGAGCATCGCGATGATGATCGCCTCGATGACGTCGTCCCGACCGCGCACCGCCCGTTGCAGCCGGCCGCGAAGGCGGGTCACGACGCCGAAGGCGCTCTCGAGGTCGGTGATCCGCGGCGCGGGCGTGTAGGTGATGTGCTCGCTCTGGGGGGCGTCGCTCGTGTCGTGCGTGGTCATCGGTCGGCTCCGTGGATCGTGTTCACCGGGAATCGAGGAAGGAGAGCGGATGGACGCGGCCGAGCCAGCGCCGGAGCGGTGGCGTGGCGGCGTTCACCTCGCGGCGGACGGCGGCGGTGTTCGCGGCCCAGGCCGCTGCGTCGTGGGCGTCGCCGCGGACGCCCGGGGGTCCGAGGCTCACGGCGAGCATGCGCTCGGTCGCCGCAGCGAAGCTCGGGCTGAGCGCCGCGGCGCGCGCGGCGAACTGTTCGCGGGTCTCGCCGTACGCCCGGCTCATGCCCACCTCGGCGAGCCGGTCGAGGGTCGCGCGGTAGGACACGCGCGGCCGCGCGGTCTCGCCGACGAGGAAGGGCGCCAGACGCCGCCACGCCTTGATCGCGTAGAGGCCGGCGAGGGCCGCGAGCAGCGCGAGCAGGAACGCGACCGCGAGGGATCGGGCCAGCGGCGTGCGCGGCGGGGCGTCCTCGGGCGGGGTCGCCTCGTCCTCGGGGTCGGGCGGCTCTTCGCGCGCCATCTCGCCGAGCATCTGCTGCGCGTCCTCGTCCTGCGGCGGGCGGGGCGGATCGAGGTTCCGAGCGGCGGCGATGTCGAGCACGATCCAGCCCGCGCCCTCGACGTACACCTCGGGCCATGCGTGCGCGTCCCCGGCTTGCAGCACCAGGGCCGAGCCGCCGCGGCGGTTCGACTCGGCGCTCATGTAGCCGACGCCGATGCGCGACGGAATCCCCGCGGCCCGGAACAGGTACACCGCGGTGTGCGCGAAGTGCACGCAGTAGCCGATCCGGTTGCCGAAGAAGAAGTCGACGGCGGGGTCCTCGGCGTCGGCGTGACGCTCGGCCGTCGAGTAGGTCAGCATCGAATCGAGGCGCAGCTTGAGGGCGATGGCGCGCGCGAAGGGGTCGGCGCGCTGGGGCTCGCGCAGGGTCGCGATGGTCTCGTCGGCGAACGCCTGGAAGCGAGGATCGGGGTGGGTCTCGAGGTACGTGGCCCGCACCTCGGGGCTCCATTCGGCGGCGCCGGCGCCGCGGCCGAGCAAGGTGGAATAATCGCCCGATTGGGCCTGCGAGAGGACCCGGTAGGCGCGCCGGAAGCGGCTGGGGTTGGGGTTCCTTGCCTCGGCGAACCAGGCGGGTGACTCGAGCCCGAAGGGCGCCGGGTGGGCCACCGTCAGGGCCACGGTGGTCACGACGCCGGTGCGCCCGAAGGAGCCGGGCTGCGGGGTGACCTCGGTGCGTCCGGTGGGGAAGCGCCGCAAGAGGTCGGGGTCGACCCCCGGCCGCGTCGCGGGCACGAGGCGTCGGCCCTCGAGCTGGCTCCAGGCGTCCTGTCGGAAGTAGTACCCCTCGGAGGGCGGTGAGTAGTCCGCCTCGAAGAGCACGACCGCGACCGGCGCGCCGGCGCCGGAGCCCCGCTGCGGGGGTTGATCGCGCAGGTCCTGGGGTGTGACCGCCCCGCCCTCGCGCGAGGCGTCGTCGCGCGTGTCAGGCGGCGGTGTGGAGCCGCCGTCGGGCCGCGCGCCGCCGCCGGAGCCGCCGTCGAGTCCGCCGTCCCCGCCGCCGCCTCCCGAGGCGCCGCCGTCGAGTCCGCCGTCCCCACCGCCGCCCGAGGCGCCTCCGTCGCGCCCGCCGTCGCCCGCCGAGGCGCCGCCGTCGAGCCCGCCGTCCCCCGCCGAGGCACCGCCGTCGAGCGGACCGTCGTCGTCGTCCGCGCCGCCATCGTGGCCGCCCGGCGGGCCGTGGTCGTCCTGTTCGTCCCCTGGTTGCGCGGTCTCCTCGCTCGGATCGGGGGAGGCATCGCCGGGATCCGTCGCCTCTCGCGTGAACTGGAAACAGGACACGGCGAGCAGCGCGAGCAACGGGATGAGGGGCAGGGCGGCCAGACCCAGGCGCCCCTTGCGCTCGAAGAGCATCAGGGAGATCGCCACCATCGCGGCGCCGAGCCCGATGCCCACGAACACGTCCGCGGGATCGATGCCCTGTCGCCACGCGAGGTCGCTGAGCCACAAGGGCCGGGCCACCACACCGCCGCGGTGCGCGGCGAGCGCGGACGCCACCGACAGCACGAGCACCCCGACCTCGAGGACGACCCACGAGGGACGCCGCTTGCCGAGGGCCCGCATCGCGCCGAAGCCCGCGAGCGAGAGCCCGCCGTAGCCGACGAACGACGCGAGCGAGAGCGCCCAGCCGGTGCCCAGCAGCGACACGACGGGCTCGACGTGCCCGAGCAGCCACGCGGTCGTCGCGGCCAGGACGCCGACCGCGCCGAACCCGAGCCCGAGGGCGGAGAGCCGAATCCGCGATCGCCCGAGCCACTCGCCGAGGGCGATCCCGACGAGGCAGCCGAGCACGGACGCGACGAGCCCGCCCGTCATGGCCACGTCGGCCGCCAAGCAGAAGGCCGCCACCGACATCGAGAGCGCGCGCAGAGGATGCCGCGCCGCGCGCACCACGCGGGTGAACAGCGAGTCCTCGTCGGCGGAGAGGGGCGGTCGGCTCATCGTGCCTTCATCCTCCGGCCCCCTGCACGCGGCCGCTCTTCCGATCGACCACGACCACGCGCGCCCGCAGCGAGCCGAGCGCCGAGACCACGTGGCCGAGCTCGTCGTCTCTCACGCCCGCGTCGCTGCCCTGGCCCTCGGCCCCATCGACGAAGAGGCGCGACCACCCGCTCCGCTTCGGCCTCGTACCGACTCCGTCGAGGCACACCATGAACTCGAGCGGGAGTCGGCCCGAGCCATCCCTCGGGAGGGTGCCTGCGCTCTGCATCAAGCGGTCGAGCCAGGGTCCGGGCCGCGCGGGGACGAACACCACCGCCCGCCCGCTCCCATCCCGGTTCGCCTGCCGAAGAAAGGTCCCGAGGCCCTCGCCGGCGTGCGCTCGATCCGCGTTTCGCGAGCGCGCCAGGGCTTCGAAGGCGGCCTCGCGCGTCTCGGCCGGAGCGTCCACCCCGTCGGTGCCGAAGGCCCACGCGCCGCCGAGCGCGCCGTATTCGAGCGCCACGCGCGCCGCGCCCGCGGCAGGCTCGTCGGCCTCGCCCGTCACGAGGTAAGCGAGGGTCTTGCGCGCGGCCGAGAGCGCGCGCTCCGGCGTGCGGACGACGAGCGCGCGGGTCCGTGCGAACACGCTCCAGAGCACGAAGCGGATCGGGTCCCCGGGCGCGTACTGCCGGAGATCGAACCGCTCTCCGTCGGGCGTGCCATCCGGGTGCGCGAGGTCGCTTCCCCCCGAGAGCGTCCGCATCACCTGCATCTGCTTGAGGCCCCCGACCGAGGGCAACATCCGCACGGCCTGCGCGCTGGGCCGACGGAACACCCAGCGGACGAGGCCGAAGGCGTCGTTCAGCTCGATGCGCCGCTCGAGCGATTCGCTCCATCCGCGGCGCGTGCCGAGGACCTCCTCCTCGAGCCAAGGACCGTCGGCGATCACCCGCACCTCCGCCTCCGGGGCCGTCCATCGCCACGTGACGCGCAGGCCCGGGATCCACCACGGACGGGGCAGCTGGAACCCCGTGCGGACCGGCCGGTCGCACTCGATCGACAGCGCGGACGTCGCCGCATGCAGCCGCAGCGCCGCATGGGTCCGCCAGGCCCCGAGGCCCACGGTCAGCCCCGCGAACACGAGCGTCGTCGCCCCGAGGGCCGCCGCGCCGAGGAGCACGAGGTCGACCGCCGCGAAGCCGACCCGGGCGGCCAGCACGACCAGCGCGGTGAAGACCAGGCCTGGCGCGGTCAGCGGGAAGCGATCCCGGAGCACCGAGGCGAGGCCGCGGGCGCGGCGCAGGATCGTGCGGAGCCGTTCCTTCACGCGCGCCTCAGAAGAGCCCGCTGCAGCCGCTCCGCAGGGACGGATAGAATGCGGGCGGCACGGGGTTGACCGACGGGGCGGCGGCGCTCGCGACCGGAGGGCAGCGGATCCGCCGGAACACGCACGGCTCGTTGACCGCACGGCCGCCGTCGTTGTTGACCGACTGGAACTCGAGGATCGCGGGGTCGATCGTCCCGGTGAAGTGGTCGAGGTTGTAGCCGGCGGGTCCGTGCCCGCACGTGATCGCATCGAGCCGCCATGCGCCGATGCCGCCGAACGCGATCTCGTGCTCGTTCCGCACCGTGCCCACGGCGTCCATCGACACCGACCACTCGCCGCCGCTCTGGCGATCGCAGGTCGGGGGCATCGCATCGGCCGGCCCGCCGTCCCACCCGTGGTTCGAGATGGTCCCGCGCAGCTGCGACGGATCGCTCGGATCCCGCGTGATGTTCAGCGTGAACGTGGACCACTCCACGTAGTTCTCCTCGTAGATCTGGCACCGCCACAGCCCCGCGACGCGCTCGTCGTCGCACTCGGCCGCGGGCGGCAGCCGGGCACGCTGCTCCTCGATGGTGCCGAAGCCGCGCCCGGGAAGAAGCCACGCGACGGCGCATCCCAGCGCGGCGAGGCCACGCAGCAGTCGTCCCGTCCGGTGTCTTCCTCCCTCGACGTCCACGGCGCGCGACGATAGCACGGCCTCTTCGCGCCTCCCGCCGTCCGTGCGATGGTCGCCGCCACGATGCGCCGCCCACCCCTCTCGACCGCCCTGCGCGTGCTCGCTGCGCTGCTCTTCGTGCACGGGTGCGTGCAGCCCGGAGACGACCTGGCGGTGCTCGAGGGCGAGCTGACCGTCTGCGCCGAGGGCCCCGTCGTCGAGGGCATCGACGTGAGTTCGTGGCAGGGCACGATCGACTGGGACGCGGTCGCGGGCTCGGGGATCGGATTCGCGATCGTCCGCATCGGGGACGGGACCTACCACGACCGCGAATTCGAGCGAAATTGGGCCGAAGTGCGACGTGTTGGCCTCGTGCGCGGCGCCTATCAGTTCTTCCGACCCGACACGGATCCCCTCGTGCAGGCGGACCTCGTGATCGCCGCGGTCGGCCGTCTCGGACCCGGGGATCTGCCGGTGACCATCGACGTCGAATCCCCCTCGCCGATGGTGGGCCCTGCGGAATACGCACGCCGCATCGGGGTGTGGATCGACCGCGTCACCGAGGGCACGGGCCGCGCGCCGATCATCTACACCGGCCGCTACTACTGGGACCCTTACGTCGCGTCGAGCGCGTTCCGCGAACATCCCCTGTGGCACGCGCAGTACACGAGCGCGGCCTGCCCCAACATCAACGACCGCTGGGGACGGTGGGCGTTCTGGCAGTACACCTCGTCGGGCTCGATCGCGGGGATCGCGGGCCGCATCGACCGCGACGTGTTCAACGGCACGCGCGCCGACCTCGACGCGCTCGCCACGGTCGTGCCGGACGAGGACGGCGACGGCTCCCCCGCCGGAGTCGACTGCGACGACGCCGATGCGCGGCGTTTTCCTGGGCGCGCGGAGTCCTGTGACGGGCAGGAGAACGACTGCGACGGGGCGATCGACGAGGATCTCGTCCGTCGCTGCGGCAGCGACGTCGGCGCGTGCACGGCCGGCACCCAGGGGTGCGACGCAGGCGCGTGGGGCGCGTGTCTCGGCGAGGTCGCCGCTGTCCCCGAGCAATGCAACGGACAGGACGACGACTGCGACGGCGCGCAGGACGAGGCGCAGGTCTGCGAGCTCGAGGAGGCGTCCTACGACGCGGCGATCCTCGCGTCGTCGCAGGACAGCGACGTGGACGGAGACGGCCGCGCCGATGCGTGCGCCCGCGGGGCGGGTGGATTCGCGTGCCTGCTCGTCGACGAAGACGGCTTCTCCCGCAGCGTCCCGGGTCCCTCCGCCCTCGGGGAGGGCGCCTGGGTCGCCGCGCGGGCGTTCGGGCTGCGGATGGCCGACCTCGACGGCGATGGCCGCGCTGACCTCTGCGACCGGCGCGGCGACGAGGTGACCTGCTGGGCGTCCCGCGGCGACGGTTTCGGCGACGCGCTGGCTCGCCTCTCGCTCGAGCCGGGGGCGACCTCGTTCGAGCTCGCGGACATCGACGGAGACGGCCATCTCGACGGCTGCGCCCGGGGCGCTTCGGGCCTGCGCTGCGCGCTCTTCGGCACCCGCCTCTTCGAGCGCGTGGTGCTCCTGCCCGCGCTCTCCGACGCGGCCGGCTTCTCCGACGTGATCCACCACGGCACCTTGCGCTTCGGCGACGTGGACGGAGACGGACGGTCGGACGTCTGCGCCCGCGGCGCCGAAGGCGTCGACTGCTGGCTCGGCGGCGCCGAGGGCTTCGAGGTCCGGCGGACCGGCCCACGGTGGAGCGACGCCTCGGGCTTCGCTTCGCTGTCGCGGTGGAGCACGCTGCGCCTGGCCGACGTGAGCGGCGATGGCCGCGACGACCTCTGCGCCCGCACCCCGGAGGGCTTCCGTTGCGCGCTCGCGGGCGACGCAGGGTTCGAGTCGACGACCACCGGTCCCCCGATGGACGAGCCGGCGTGGGACACGTCCGCGGTGTTCTCGACGCTTCGCATGGGCGACGTGGACGGGGATGGCCGCGCCGACGTCTGCGCGTCGATGCCCGACCGCGTGCGGTGCTGGCTCGCCGGGGACGGTGGCTTCGGAGGACCCGTGCTCGGTCCCGCCCTCGGCGCGGAGGCGTCCGACGTGGCCGTGCAGCGCTCGGTGCGCCTCGCGGACGTGACGGGCGACGGCCGCGCCGACCTCTGCGTGCGCCCCGCGTCGGGCCTGCGCTGCCACGCATCGGACGACGCCGGCTTCGGCGCGGTGCTCTCCGCACCGGCCGAGCGCGATCCCACGGACGCGGGGTCCCGGATCGGCGCGGCCACGCTGCGGATCGCCGGCGGTCGTGGGGTCCGCGCGGGTCTGCGTCCCGGGCTCGTCGGCGAGGGCTGCGCCGTGGTCGGCCCGGGCACGGCCTCCGGCGGAGCGTCGCTCGGCGCATGGCTCGCGGCGCTCGGACTCGGTCTGGTCGCGTCGCGGGTCCGTCGCCGCAGGGCCCGATGAGGCCCTCGCCCGGGCCGCGCGGACGCGCCGTCTTGGCCCGCGCGCCGCGTCCCGTGCCCGCGCTGCCGTGCGCGAGCGCGTGCGTCCCCCCGGGCGCGGTGCGTGTTCCGGCCCCGAGCGGGCGACGTTTCAGGTACGTTCTCGTTCCTCGAACGTGACCGCTTCCGCCCCGCCGCCTCCGTCGACCCTCGGTCGGTACCGCGTGCTGCGCCGCCTCGGCGCGGGCGGCATGGCGGAGGTGTTCCTCGCCAAGTCGAGCGGCGCCGAGGGCATCGAGAAGGTCCTCGTCGTCAAGCGGGTCCTGCCGACCTTCGCGCGCAGCCCGAAGTTCATCGGGATGTTCGTCGACGAGGCGAAGGTCGCGATGCGCCTGAACCACCCGAACATCGTGCAGGTGTACGCGTTCGAGCAGGTGAAGGACGAGTTCCTCCTCGCGATGGAGTTCGTCGACGGACTCGACCTCGGCCGCCTCGTCGCGTCGGCCCGTCGGAAGGGCCTGCGGCTCCCCTACGCGGTCGCCGCGTTCGTCGTGATGGAGATCGCCAAGGGCCTCGACTACGCCCACAACCGCAAGGACGAGAGCGGCCTGCCGATGGAGATCGTCCACCGCGACGTCTCCCCCCAGAACGTCCTGGTCTCCTTCGACGGAGCGGTGAAGGTCGCCGACTTCGGCATCGCCCGTGCCCGCATGGTCAGCGAGGAGACCGGCATCATCAAGGGCAAGTTCAGCTACATGTCGCCCGAGCAATCGCGCGGGCAGCGGGTGGATCGGCGCTCGGACGTCTACTCGCTCGGCGTGTTGCTCGCCGAGTTCCTGATGAACCGGGCGATGTACCCGGGCCAGCAAGGGATGGAGGTCCTCGATCAGGTCCGCGAGGGCCGCGTGACCTTCCCCTCGCTCGTGGATCCGGCCGTGCCCGAGGAGCTCGATCAGATCGCGCGCCGCGCGATGTCCTTCGACCGCGAGGAGCGCTTCCAGAGCGCGCGCTCGCTGTCCGGCGCGCTCTCCCGCTGGCTGCATGCGCAGGACGAGCTGCACGACTCCGGGGAGCTCGAGCGGTTCATCCAGGAGGTCGCGCCGCGGGAGGTCACGAGCCCCGACGGCCGTCGCCGCGCGAGCGAGGCCCCGGGCATCGGTACCCACGCGACGATGGCCTCGATCGCGCCTCCGTCCCGCGAGATGCGCGAGCGGCGCGGGGTCGTCGTCGTCGCCGGTCGGCTCCGGGACGCGCGCGACGCCGACATGCCGCCCGGAGAAGACCGCACGGGTGAGGTCGCGAGCGACGCGGCGGTGCGCGTCCTCGACGACATCGCGTTCAAGAACGAAGCGGTCCTCGAGTGGCCCGAGGGCGCGCCTCGGCGCGCGTTCCGGTTCGTCATCGGGCTCGGGCGCACGAGCGTCGACGATCCGCTGCACGCGACGCGACTCGCGCTCGACGTGCTCGAGGCGCTCGAGGGCATCGGCGCCGACGCGCTGGTCCCGCTGACGGCGTCGATCGGCGTCTCGCGCGGCGTCGTGGGGACGGTGCGCAGCCACGGTCGGCTCCGGCACGAGCCGGTGGGCAACGTGTTCGACGTCGCGCAGCGGCTCGCCGACGCGGGCCACGGCAACGACGTGCTCGCCACGGGCGAGGTGTATCGACTGGCGCGGCGGGAGTTCGCGTTCGAGGAGCGCGACGAGCGCGACGTGTCCGTCACGACCCACAGCGGGGGCGCGTCGTCGTCGCGCACCATTCACGTGTATCGCTTGAGGTCGGCCCGCACGCGGGACGAGCGCGCGGCCGAGGCCCTCGCGCTCGCCTCCCAGGCCGGCCTGTGCGGGCGTGGCGAAGAGCTGCAGTCGATCGTGTCGAGCTACCTCGAGGCCGTCCAGACCCGCAAGAGCTCGACCCTGGCCATCGTCGGTGAGCTCGGCGTCGGCAAGACCGCGCTCGTGGCCGCGGCGCTCGGTCGCTTTCAGCCCGAGCCCCGGGTCCTCCGGGTCGAATGCGTGTTCGGCAGCAGCGAGGTCCCTTACGCGGCCGTGGCCGAGCTGTTGCGAGAGGCGTGCGGCATCCCCGAGGCGGCGAGTCCGGAGCAGACCCGTGAGCAGCTCCGCGGCACCCTCGCGCGGCTCGTGCGCGCGGCCGATCGTCGCCAGTCGCTGACCGAGGCCCTCGAGCCGGTGCTGATCGCCTCGACCGGCAAGCAGGAGGACGTCGGCGATGCCTCGCAGGCGATCACCGCCGCGGTCCGGGATCTGCTCGGCGCGCTCGGCCGTCGCGGACCGACGGTCGTGTGGGTCGACGCCCTCCAGTTCATCGACGGGCCCTCGCTGCAGCTCGTCAGCCGACTGCTCTCGCAGACGCACGACGCGCCGCTCGTGGTGGTGCTCTGTACCCGCCCCGACGAGCGCCTCGCGGCGTTGCTCCGGGGCGTGCCGAGCATCGAACTCGGCGAGCTCGGCGACGAGGACCGCAAGGCCTTGATCGCGGCCCAGCTCGGCGGCGCGCAAGTGCCCCCGGAGTTGCTCGCCGCCATCGTTCATCGGGCGGGCGGCAATCCGTTCTTCCTGCAGGAGCTGGTCGAGGCCTTGCTCGATCGAGGCGTCATCCACGTCGAGGGCGACGGCGAAGCGCGGCGCGTCGTCCGACGGCAGGGCGCGGTGCTGTCCTTGCCGAGCACGCTCGAGGACGTGCTCGCGGCCCGGATCTCCGAGCTCCCCGAGCCGGAGCGGGTCGCGCTTCGCTGGCTCTCGGTGACCGGACCCGGGATGCACGATGCAGATCTCTCGCGCATCGCAGGACACCCGGTCGAGGAAGCGCTCGGCGCGCTCGAAGGCCGCGGTCTGCTCCGCCGCAAGACGGGCGGTCTGCTCGCGTTCTCGAGCGTCGTCGTCCGGCACGTGGCCTACGAGAGCATCGACGGCGGCGACCGCGCGCGGATGCACCGGCGGGTCGGCACCTGGATGGCCTCCCTCGCGCAGCCCGTGCCTCCGGCGCGCCTCGCGCGACACCACGAACTGTCGGGTGATCTCGCGGCGGCCGCGCTCGCGTGGGGCGCTGCGGGTCGCGCCGCCCTGGGCGTGTACTCGAAGCACGAGGCCCTGCGCTTCATCGCGCGGGCGCTCGCGCTGCTGCCGGAGGGCGCGCCGGAGCGCTTCGAGTTGCACGAGCTCCGGGAAGGCGTGCTGCGCGTGCTCGGACGGAGGCCCGAGCAACGGGTCGAGCTGGAGGCGATGCGCGCGCACGCCGAGCGGACCCGCGAGCCGCGCTTGCTCGCGATCGCGCTCAGCCGGCTCGCGCGGCACGACCTCGACGCGTCTCGCCCCGTCGGCGTCGAGGCGATGCTCCGCCGGGCGCTCGAAGCGAGCATCGAGGCGGGCGACAAATCCGCGGAGGTCGAGGCGCTGCGCCTCTTCGGTCAGCTCCGCCGCGATCAGGGCGACGTGCACGGCGCGGTCGAGGCGCTCGACCGTGCCCTCGCCCGCGCGGGGCTCGACGCCGACCAGCTCGGTCCCCGCGGGCAGACGCTGATCCAGAAGGCCATTCTCCTGTGGCGCACCGGCGATCTCTCCTCGGCGCTGGAGTCGAGCGCCGAGGCGGTCGCGATCTTCCGTCGCCTCGGGCAGAAGGGCCTCGAGGCCTCGGCCCTCAACTCCCTCGGGGTCGCGCTCTACTCGAGCGGTGCTTACGAGGACGCGATCGCCGTCGTGCGCGCCTCCATCCACCTCGACCGGCAGGCCGGCGATCGCCTCCACCTCGGTCGCAAGGTCTCCAACCTCGGGCAGCTCTACGCCGACCTCGGGGACGTCCCTCGGGCGCTCGAGTTCCTGAAGCGCGCGCTCGACGTGTTCGAGCGGCTCGACGACCTCGCAGGACGCGCCGACACGCTCTCGGCCATGGCGGAGCTGCTCGTGGAGCAGGTCGGAGATCTCGACGCCGCCCAGCAGGCGCTCGACGCGTCCCGGACCATCAGCGTGCGCCTCGGCGATCCCTACGACCTGGCCCACGAGCGGCTGGTGCGGGCCGCGCTCCTCGAGGCGCAGGGGGACCTCGAAGGGGCCGAGCGCGTGGCCGCCGAGGCCCTCGCCCAGAGCCGCGCGGCCGCGGCGGTCGGGTACGAGCTCCTCGCGGGGGCCCTGCGCGCCAAGCTGCTCGGACGCCTCGGGCGCTCCGACGCCGCGCGGGATGCGGCCCGCGAGGTCGAGACCATCGTCCGCGCGCACGGCATGGTGGAGCGCGCGCAGCGGGTGCACCTCGAGCTGGCGACGGCGTGGACGCTCGCCGAGGACCACGAAGGCGCGGACCGCGCGCGGACGGCCGCGAGGGCGGTGGTGGATGCCCACCTGGCGCAGATCCGCGCTCCGGAGCTGCGTGAGCGCTACCTCGCGACCCCCATCGTGCGGGCGATCCGCGCGGAGAATCCCGCCCCATCGGAGGCCCCGTGATCCCGACGACGTCGTCGCTTCCTCCCCCCTCGACCCATGGCGGCGACGCCGCCCTCGTGCTCGCCGGTGGCGGCGCACGCGGCGCCTACGAGGCGGGCGTTCTGGCTTATATTTACGGGGAATTCGCGGCCCGACACGGCTCCCCGCGGGTGGACATCGTCTCGGGCACGAGCGTCGGCGCCATCAATGGGGGCTACCTCGCCGCGACGCTCGACGACCCGCGCAAGGGCATCGAGCGCCTGCTCGATCTGTGGACCGGTCTCGAGCTCGATCACGTCGTCGGATTCGGCGTCATGCAGGCGATGCGGCTCGGCCGCGTCGTGATGGGCGGCCCGAGCGGCGCGGGCCTCTTCGACGCGCGGCCGCTGACGAAGATCGTCTCGGAGAACATGCAGTGGCAGCGGCTCGTGCGGAACCTCCGCCGGGGCGTGCTCAAGGCGCTGACCATCAGCGCGACGCACGTGGCGACCGGGCGTCCGTGGGTGTTCGTCGACCGCGCGCCGAACGTGGAGCTGCCGACGGGTCTGCCGCCGAACCTCGTGGTGCGCGCCGACCGGATAGGTCCTCAGCACGTCCTCGCGAGCGCGGCCATCCCGGTGCTCTTCCCGCCCGTCCCGGTGCACGGGGAGCTCTACGTCGACGGCGGCCTCCGGCTCAACACGCCGATGGCGCCGGCCCTTCACCTCGGGGCGCGTCGGCTGCTGGTCGTGTCCCTCGCGAGCGCTCCCCACGCGCCCGCGGCGCCGGCGTTCGAGTCGGGCGTGTATCCGGGGATCGCGTTCTTGCTCGGCAAGGTGCTGAACGCGTTCTTGCTGGACCACGTCAACGCGGACTTCCTCGATCTCGAGCGGTGGAACCGCGCCATCGACGACGGGCTTTCGCTCTACGGACCGACCTACACCGACCGGATGAACGAGCGCGCCGCGGCCGCAGGCCGGGCGACGCGGCAGCGCATCCACGCCCTGGCGCTCCATCCGAGCGAGGACATCGGGCGCCTCGCGGGCAAGCACCTCCGGCATCACAACGCGCGCTTCGGGCGCGTGCTCGGTCGCGGCCTGCTCAAGCTGCTGGACCTCGGGGAGGGCTCGGACGCCGACCTCGTGAGCTACCTGATGTTCGACGGGCTCTTCGCCAAGCAGCTCATCCGGATGGGCTTCGAGGACGCGCGCCGCCGGGAGGAGGATCTCTGCCGATTCTTCTTCGGCGACGGGGGACCCTCCCTGCCCGTGCCCGATGGCCTGCCGACCGCCGCCGCCCTCGCGCCGCCGGCGCCGCCCGGCCCGGGCTCCGAAGACGGCTGATCACCCGAGGTACACAGATCGATCCACACGCGGTGGGTCGACCGTGGACATCCTGTGGATGACGGGGCGCAACATGTTGAATCCAAGGCGGATTCGACACGCGCACGGCCTGTGCTATCACCGGGGATGTCGGTCGCGCAACGTGCGGGATCGACCCGGAGACCCCTCGATGACGCGGGCAAAAGAGGTCGTCCCGCCTCCCTCGGCCGAGGACTTCCTCGCTCGTGCGCTGGCAGCGGAATCGGCACCTCAGCGCGCCCGCTGGGCTCAGAAGGGACTCGCGCTCGATGCGGAGGACCTCGCGCCCGATACCCACGTCTTGCTGCTCCGTCAGGTCTACCTGGCGCACCTCGACGCGCATCGCTTCCGCAAGGCCGTCGAGGTCGCGGTCCAGATGGCGACCGTCGGGGTGCTCCGGGACATCGCCCACCACGACCGAGCGCGCGCGTTCGTGGCGCTCGGCGAGCCCGCGGCTGCGATCGCGGCGCAGCGTCTGGCGTCGCGGCACGCGCCCCCCGAGCGGCGCAGCTTCCAGCTCTGGTGCCTCGGCACGCTGCAGCACTTCGAGGACGACGTCGACGCGTCGCTCCGCACGCTGCGCCGCGCGGAGCGGTGGGCCCACGAGGACCGGGCGATGATCCGCGCCCACGCGGCGTACGTTCGGCTCACCGCGAACCTCGCCGTGGCGGGGCTCGACGCCCTCGTCAACGACCTGCAAGCCAGCCCTGCCCGCGAGGGGTACGGCCAGTGGCTGCTCGGCATGATCGCCCACGAGCTCGGCGACGCCCGCCGCGCCGCGGCCCACCTGCGGGCCTGGCTTCGCCGGCATGCCGCCGCCGACCCGGCGAAGGTCATCTCGCTGCGCGAAGAGCTGCGCCGCGCGCGCGTCGTGCTCGCCCGCCTCGAGAGCGACTGAGCGCCGCGCGCGCTCCTTGGGGCGGGCGATCCTCGAGCGACGGCGCTGGTCGGGGTTCGGGGACCGGGCCTCGGCCGCGAGATGCCCGCCGTCGAGCGCCCGTGGACTTTCGGCGTCTCATTGGCCACCATCCGCCGCATGCGTGCTGATTCGATGGTCCCGCCGATCCCGATGGTCGTGTCGGTGGAGCTGGCGTTCGATGCGATCTTCCTCATCCAGTCGGTGATGCGCGCCGACGGAACCCTCGCCCCGGGCGAGCGTGGAGCCATCGACGC
>CAIKNO010000181.1 GCA_903828805.1 uncultured Sandaracinus sp.
CGGCGCAGCCTTGCTCGACCGCGCCGGCGAGCATGCGCGGGCGTGTGAGCTCTCGCGGCGTCAGCTTCGCGGTCCGCTGATGGAGTCTTCACCCTCGGGGCAGGCCCTCGGGTTGTGGCGGATCGCCTATCCGCGGGCGTTCCATCCGCTCATCGAGGGCGCCGCGGACGAGGCGGTCGTCCCGGCCTCGTTCGTCCGCGCGATCGCGCGGGAGGAGTCGAGCTTCCGACCCGACGTGGTGTCGCCGGCGCACGCCTACGGCCTCTTGCAACTGATCGTGCCGACCGCGCAGCGGGTGGCCCGGCCGCTCGGGCTCGCGAGCGACGCGGCCGCCCTGCGCCGCCCGGAGATCAACGTGCGCCTCGGCGCCCGGTACATCCGAGTGCTGCGCGACCACTTCGAGCAGAATCCGGCCCTCGTCCCCGCGGCCTACAACGCCGGCGAAGGGGCGGTCGATCGGTGGATCCGCGCCCGACCCGAGCGCGCGCTCGACGAGTTCATCGAGGAGATCCCGTACGAGGAGACGCGGCGCTACGCCCGACGCGTGCTGCAGACGTGGGGCATCTACGCGTGGCTCGACGAGGGCGCGCTGCCCGCGTGGCCGACCACCGTGCGCTGAGCCGCGCGCCCCGACGTCCACCGGAAGGCCAGGAACGCATGACGTGAGCGCGCGCGGGGCGCTCGGAACGGCCGAGGGACCTCACGCCGACAGGCGCACCATCCCGCCCTGCACGGGCGCATCGAGGGCACGGCGTGCAGCGGCGCGAGACGCGGCCAGCGCGCGCGGCCCTTCCGCCAGCCGGTATGGGCCGACCCGCGGGAGATCGTCGATGACCAGGGCGACGAGGCCCGGCCGTCGGGGCACCTCCATCGCCCGCGTCGAGCGCCACGGTGAGCGGGACGAGAGGTGGTGGAAGAGCACACGTTCCCCGGCGGGCACGCCCTGCAGTCCGGGGCGATCCTTCACGCCGCCGTCGAGCAGCCAGCGCCCATCGATGCGCACCGGATGGAACATGCCGGGCACCGCGCACGACGCGTGCACGGCGGCCGCGAGGTCGCCCGTGGAGAGCACCCGCGTGGCGCGTGCCCGCACGTCGAACGCCGAGACGGTCAGCGGGACCCTCGCCTCCGCGAACGAGCGACGGGGCAACAACGCTTCGAGTCGGCCGCGGAAGAGCCCGCCCTCGAGCCACCCGAAGCCCGGCGCGGGGTCCCAGAAATCCTCCCGACGCAGCCCCTCGAGCGTGCGCGCGAGCGTCCCCGCATCGAGGCCCGCGGCCCACGCCCCGGTCACGAGGGCGCCCGCGCTCGAGCCCGACGCGCGCGAAGGAACGAGGCCCTCGTCCTCGAGCACCGAGAGCACGCCGCAATGGGCGAAGAACCCGAAGAACCCCGACGACATCGCCAGGGTGAACGGTCCTTCGCGCAGCGCTTCGCGCAGCGTCGGCCGGCTCACCCTTCGCTCTCGAACGTCTGCTGCAGCTCGAGCAGGAGCTGCTTCGCCTTGGCGCTCAGCTTCTTGGGTACCTCGACCTGCGCGATGCAGATCAGGTCCCCACGGCCACGGCCGTCCAGGCGCGGGATCCCCTGACCGCGCACCTTCACCTGATCGCCCGGCTGGATGCCGGGCGGCACCTTCACTTCGGTCTCGCCCTCGAGGGTGGGGACCTTGACGGTCGCACCGAGGGCCGCCTGGGTGAACGAGACGCGGAGCTCGTGCGCGAGGTCGCTGCCGTCGCGGACGAAGCGGGGATCCGCTTCGATCTCCACGGTGACGTACAGGTGCCCCGCCGGTCCGCCCCGTCGACCCGGCTGGCCCTGGCCGGCGAGGCGCAAGCTCTGCCCCTCGTCGATGCCGCCGGGGATCGCGACCTTCACCTTGCGCTCGACCGTCGTCTCGCCGCGCCCGTGGCACGTGGGGCACGCCTTCGCCGCGGTGCGGCCGGCGCCCTGACACTGAGGACACGTCGAGCTCATCAGGAAGGCCCCGCGCGCCTGCGCGACCTGCCCCTGACCCTTGCACATGCCGCACACCGTGACCTTGCCGCCCTCGGCCCCCGTGCCCTCGCACGGAGCGCAGGGCGCGGGGAACTGCAGCGTCACTTCCTTCTGACAGCCGAAGGCCGCCTCCGAGAGCGTGAGCGCTGCGCCCACGCGGAGGTCGGCTCCACGGGCGGGGCCGTCGCGGCGGCCGCGGCCCATGCCGCCGAAGCCGAACACGTCGCCGAACATGTCCTGGAACGAGGAGAAGATGTCCTCGACGCTCCCGAAGCCGGACTGCATTCCGCCCGACTGCAAGCCTGCGTGCCCGTGCCGGTCGTAGACCTGGCGCTTCTGCTCGTCGTTGAGCACGCCGAACGCTTCGGAGACTTCCTTGAAGCGCTCCTCGGCCTCGGCGTTGCCGGGGTTGCGGTCCGGGTGCAGCTCGAGGGCGAGCTTCCGGTAGGCCTTCTTCATCTCGGCCGTGGACGCGGTGCGTTCGACGCCCAGGATCTCGTAGTAGTCGCGCTTCGCCATGCAGCGGCCGTCCTCGAACGCAAAGGGAGAGAGAGGCGGGCACGATAGGTCGGAATCGAGGTCGGTCAAGGACCGCGCCTCCGGGTCCCCCGCGCCGGCTGCGGATCGTTGGCCTCGTGAAAAGCTTGGAACCCTCGGGTCGATCCGGTGTCTTGCTCCTTCGAGACGGACACGCGTGGGCGAGACGGGCCGCAGGGCCCGCGCCGCGAAGGGTCTGCGACCGGCGCATCGCCGGTGCGGCCGTGGTCCGTCCGGAGGAGGGCGTGATGGAACGAAGCGAGCGTCGAGTGCAGGTCGTCATGAGCTGGGGTGGCAACCCTCAAGCCATGTCCATGGTGGGACCCGAGGGGTCGGTGCGGGTGGGCGAAGGGGCCGACTTCGCCGTCCCGTGCGAGGCCGGTTCGTTCACGCTCGTGGAGGGCGACGCCGAGGGGCGCTTCGTCGTCCACGTCCCGGCGGGCGCGGCGTGCGCGGCGTCCGCCGCCTCGGAGCCGGGCGCTCCGGCGTGGAACGACGCGGCGGCGCGGAGCTTCGTCCTCGGCCCGTGCATGCAGGCCGAGGTGCAGGTCGGGGAATTCACGTTCCATCTCTCGGAGGGCGAGGCCGTCCGCGAGAAGGCCGTCCGCGTCCCCTTCGACCCGTCACGGTGGCGCTGGACCGGGGTGTCGTTCGCCGCGCACGCGGTGTTCCTCGGCATGCTCCTGCTCATGCCGCCGGGCGCGGGGGCGCTCTCGCTCGATCTCACCCGATCGGACCGCGACTACGTGCGGGTGCATCTCGACGCGATCGAGCGGGCACCGGTGGAACCGCCCCAGGAGGCCGCGCCGAGCGAGTCCGGCGGCGCCTCGGGTCAGGCCACCGCCGGCGAAGAAGGACGCGCCGGCGCGGTGGACGAGCCGCGCCACACCGGGGGCGGCGCGCGCAGCCGCGGGCCGAGCGAGGACACCCGGATCCCGCTGACCCGCGAGCAGGCGACGACCGCGGGTGCGCTCGGCACCCTCGCCGCGTTTGCCCGATCGTTCACCGGCGTGACCTCGCCGTACGGCGCGGCCGATGCGCTCGGCTTCGCGACCGACGACGCGTACGGCGACCTCATGGCGGACGCGTCGGGCTTCGGCCCGGGGACCGGAGGCCTCGGGATGCGCGGCGTGGGCCGCGGCGGCGGCTGCACCGATCCCGCGACCTGCGGCGCCGGCACCATCGGGCTGGGAGGTCTCGTCACCGGAGGGCTCGGTCGGGGCGCCACCTGCACCGAGGACGAGTACCGCGCGATCGAGTCGTCGCGTGGGCACGCCGCGGCCGTGGCGTCGTGCACCGCGACGGGGATCGGCGGCTCGAGGATCGCGGGCGAGGGCCACCGGCGCGACCGGGTCCCGGTGCTGCGGATGCTCGACGCGCAGACCGCGGGAGGCCTCGCGCGCGAACAGATCCGCCTCGTGGTCACCCGCAACCGCGCTCAGATCCGAAGCTGCTACGAGCGCTCCCTCGCCCAGCGACCGGACCTCGAGGGGCGCGTCACCGTGCGCTGGATGATCCAGCAGGACGGCCACGTCGTGGGCGCCCAGGTGCAGGCCAGCGACCTGCACGAGGCGAATGCCGAGTCGTGCATCTCGGCCGCTGTCGCGCGGTGGCAGTTCCCGGCCGCCCCGGGCGCGACCGCGGTCAGCTACCCGTTCATGTTCCAGTCCTCATGACGGACGGCACGGCACGGCGCGGCATGGACGGCGCGGCGCGCAGCGGGGATCGCCCGTTGCGCCCGCGCCCTCGGCGCACCACAACGACCCGCCGTGCTGACCAGCGTCTACGTGCACTTCCCGTGGTGCCTCAAGAAGTGCCCGTACTGCGACTTCAACTCGTACGGCACGGCGCGCCAGGACGTGCCGCACGCGGCCTACGCCGACGCCGTCCTCCGGGAGCTGGAGTTCCGGTCCGAAACGCTCGCAGAGCGCACGCTGGTGTCCGTGTTCTTCGGCGGCGGCACGCCGTCGCTCTGGGACCCCGAGCAGCTCGGGCGGGTGCTCTCGGCGGTCACGTCCGCGTTCGGCACGGTGTCGCCGTCGCTCGAGGTCACGGTCGAGTGCAACCCGACGTCCCTCGACCGCGCCCGTGCGGCGGCGCTGCGCGAGGCGGGCGTGAATCGCCTCTCGGTCGGGGTGCAGTCCCTCGACGAGACGCGCCTTCGATTCCTCGGCCGACTCCACGATGCACCCCTCGCCCTCGAGGCGCTCCGCGCAGCCCGGGCCGAGCTTCCCCGCGTGAGCGCGGACTTCATGTTCGGCATGCCCGGACAGAAGGCCCCCGACTTCGTCTCCGAGCTGGAGCGCGTGCTCGAGACGGGCGTGGACCACGTCTCCGCGTACGCGCTGACGGTCGAATCGGGCACGCAATTCGGGGAATTGCACCGCAAAGGTCGCCTTCCGCTCGCGACCGACGACGACTACGCGGAGACCTTCCTCGCCGCCCGGCGATGCCTCGCGTCGCACGGCATGCGGCACTACGAGGTCTCCAACCACGCGCGGCCCGGCGAGGAAGCCCGGCACAACCTGCACTACTGGCGCGGCGGCGACTATCTCGGCCTCGGCGCCGGCGCGGTCGGATGCCTCGCGGACCCCGCGACCCTCGGGGCTTCCCGCTGGCGGAGCGAGTCCCATCCGGCCCATTACCTCGAGCGGAGCGGCACGAAGGCGGTGCAGGCCTGGACCGAGGCGCTCAGCCCCGAAGACCGGGTCCGTGAGGCGCTGATGCTCGGCCTCCGGACCCTCGAGGGCGTGTCCCTCTCGCGGGTCGCGCAGCAGACCGGCGTCACGCTGACGCGGGGGCGGGAGCAGGCCCTCGCGCGGCGCACGGCGAGGGGCGAGGTCCTGCTGGACGGCGATGTGCTGCGCGTGCTGCCCGAACACTGGCTCGCCCTCGATGCGATCGTCACCGATCTCTTCTGATCGGCATCGCCGGCCCGGGCGCATCGACCGCCGTGCAGCGTTCGTGCACGCGGCCGCGCGGCTCGGGTAGGCTGCGGCCCGACCGATGGACTTCGAGCGCGTGGAGGCCCGCGGCCTCGTCAAGATGTATGGACCGACGCGGGCCCTTTCCGGCGTGGACCTCGACCTCGAATCGGGCCGCGTGACCGTCGTCGAGGGCCCCAACGGGTCGGGCAAGAGCACGCTGATGGCCCTGCTCTCGCTGCTCTCGAGGCCGACGCGCGGCACCCTTCGGTTCGGCCCCCACGATGCGGAGAGCCACCCCGAGGCCCTGCGAAGGCACATCGGGGTGCTCTCGCACGCGTCGATGCTCTACCCCGACCTCACGGGCATCGAGGGGCTGAGGTTCACCGCGCGCTTGCACGGGGTGCCCGCCGCGGACGCCACCCTCGCGCAGCTCCGGGCCCGCTTCGACATCGGGGCGTTCGGAGATCGCCCGACCCGGACCTACTCGCGCGGCCAGCTCCAGCGCGTGGCGATCGCGCGGGCCCTCGTCCACCGACCGCGCCTGCTCCTGCTCGACGAGCCCTCGACGGGGCTCGACGCCGCGTCGGTGGACCGGCTGGTGGCCGCGGTCCGCGAGGAGAAAGCGCGCGGCGCCATCGTCGCGCTGGTCACGCACGACGCGGCGCTCTCGTCGTGCCTCGCCGACGCGACGGTCACGCTCGCGCGGGGCCGCGTGGTGACGCCCTCGGGCACGGAGGTGCGCGCGTGAACGTGATCGAGGCCGCGCTGCTCATCGCAGGCAAGGATCTGCGGATCGAGGCGCGGACCCGCGAGGTGACCGTCAGCACGGGCCTGTTCGCGGTGCTCGTGGTCATCCTGACGTCGCTCGCGTTCTACGTCGACGACGCGACCGCCCGGCTCATCGCGCCCGGCGTGCTGTGGATCGCCATCGCCTTCTCGGGGGTGCTCGCGATCGGCCGCGCGTGGGCCCGGGAGCGGGAGCACGACGCCATGCGCGGCCTCCTGCTCGCCCCGGCGCCCCGCGCCTCGATCTTTCTCGGCAAATCCATCGGCACGCTCGCGTTCCTCGGCGTCGTCGAGGCCGCGCTCGTACCGCTCGTCGCCATGCTGTTCCACGTCGACCTCGGGCCCGCGCTGCCGCTGCTCGTGCCGGTGCTCGGGCTCGGCACGCTGGGCTTCGTGCTGACGGGCACCCTGTTCGGCGCGATGACGGTGCAGACACGCTCGCGGGACCTGATGCTGAGCGTCGTGCTCTTTCCCCTCGTCTCGCCGGCGCTGCTCGCCGGCGTCGTCGCGACGCGGGAGATCCTCGGCGGTGGCCCGCTCGACGAGATCCTGGCGTGGATGCGGATCCTGGGCGCGTTCGACCTCGTCGTGGGCGCGTGCGGGTGGTTTCTCTTCGGTCCTCTCGTCCGCGATTGAGACGGTTCCGACGGGGCCGCGACCGGACGACCGGACGACCGGCCGAACCTCCTTGCCGGTGCGCGGTCCAAAGCCCACAGTCCCGCCCTCGATGCAACGCTCGGAGCTCCTCGCTGGTCTGGCCGTGGTCGTGCTCGGCGCGCCCTTGGTGTTCCTGTTCGCGAGCGCCGGCGTCGATGGCGAGATGCGGAGGCGCGAGGCCCCGCTCCGCGCCCTGCTCGGCGATGCGGTCTTCGACGCCCTGGCCGCGGGGAGCGGACCGAGCAGCACTACCTCGGCCACGACCGCCTCGCGCCGGACTTCACGCTCGAGGACCGCGACGGCCACCCGTTCCAGCTCTCGGAGCATCGCGGTCGGACCGTCGTGCTCAACTTCTGGACGACCACCTGCGCGCCTTGCATGGAGGAGATGCCGAGCCTCGAAGAGCTCGCGCGGCTCGTGCAAGGACGCGAGGACGTCGAGCTCGTGACCATCTCCACCGACCGCACCTGGGAGGAGGTCGCGACCGCCGTGCGTCCTGGCTCACCGATGCGGGTGCTGCTCGACGCCGACCGCAGGGTCACCCGGGACCTCTTCGGCACGAGGCTCTTTCCCGAGACGTGGGTCGTCGACCCGCGCGGCGTGATCCGCCTGCGCGTCGACGGAGCGCGTGACTGGTCGAGCGCGGTCGTCCTCGACGCGGTCGAGTCGTTCCGCTGAGCGCGGCCGGCCCCCCGAACGTCCGCCTGGCCGCACGTCCGCACGTCCGCCCGGCCGCACGTCCGCCCGGCCACACGTCCGCCCGGCCACACGTCCGCCCGGCCACACGTCCGCCCGGCCGCTCAGCCGAGCGGGTCGTCGACCACGGGCACGCGGTGCCGGAGGCCCGCCAGCGCGACGTAGAGGCCGTGCTCGTCCTCGTCGACCGCGGGCGCGAGCTGCACCGCGGCGTGCGCGTCGAAGCGGGCGGGCAAGGTGCCGCTCCGCACGGTGCAGTAGAGGACACCGTCGGCGCCCTGGCGCAGCGTCGTCGGGTCGAGCGCCTCCTGCCGGCCATCGGAGAGCTGCAGCGACACCGACGTCGGGCCCACCGAGAGCGCGCGCACGAAGATCGGCGCGCCCTCGATCTGCACGTACGCCCAGTTGACCTCGTTGCGGAGCCGGTAGCGCCCGTCCTCGGCCCGCTCGATCCAGCGGTCGAACGCCCGCGCCACCGAGGGATGATCGATCGGCGTGTCGCCATCGAACCAGCGACCGCTCGGGTCCCGGCGGATGCGGGTCTCGCGGGTCCATCCCATCGGGGCTGCGGCGGCTTCCATGGGCGGAACGTAGGACCTGTGCCCCCGCGTGCGAAGGGCCCGCGCGCGACGCGCACACCGAGGTCTGTCCGGGGGCCGGGAAGACGCCCCCGACGGGCCTTCATGCTAGCGTCGGGAAGGCAAGGAAAACGGGCTGAAAGTGGGTCGAGCGTTCGCCTCTCGGCGCTGGCGCAGGTGGGCGATGATCCTCGCGATCTTCGCCGTGGGCATCCCCGTGTCCGGCGCGCTGACGATCCGTTCGACCGAGGCCCATGGCCGGCTTCGCACGCTCGGCGTGGACGCCATCCGGCGGGCGCTCGGGCTGACGGCCGGACTGGGCCGGGTGCACCTCGAGCTCGTGCCGCTCGCGTTGGTGGCCGAGGGCGTCGTGCTCGACGATCCCATCTACGGCCGGCTCGCCGATGCCGAGGAGATCCGCATCCGCCCCTCCTTCGGTGCGCTCCTCCGCGGCGCGGTGGATCTCGAGGAGGTCACGCTCGACGGCGCGAACATCCGTCTTCTCGTCCGGGACGGGCAGATCCGGAACCTGCCGCGCCTCGAGGGAGGCTCGACCGGCGGGCCCATGACGCTGCCCTTCCACGCGCTCCAGGTGCGGCGTTCCTCGTTCGCGCTGGAGGCCGAACCCTTCGGCAGCGGCGCGCTCACGGGCGTCGACGTGACCGTGCTCGGTGAGCCCGGGGGTCTCGTGGACATCGAGGCGCAGGTGTCGGGCGGACGCTGGACCCGGGAAGGCGAGACCGAGACCGTGTCCGGCATCCGCGCCCACGTGCGCCTGCGGGACACCCGGCTCGAGATCCCCGAGGCGCGCCTCGAGGTGGGTCCGCTGCGCGCCACGCTCGATGACGCGGTCGTCCCGCTTCCACCCACCGATCCGAGGGAAGGCGGCTACTCGGGGCGGCTCACGCTCGCCTACGAGCTCGCCCACCTCGCCCGCCTGAAGCTCGAGCGCCTCCCGACGCCCGTGCGGCTGCCGCCGATGCAGGGCGCCGTGTCGCTCGAGGCGGAGCTTCACGACGCGCCGGGTTCACCCCCCGCGGCGACGGGGACCCTTCGCCTCGCGCGCGGCCGCATCGAGCAGTTCGGGATCGGCGACCTCGCGACCCTGCCGTTCGAGCTGACCTCCGAGCGCGTCCGGATCGCCGGCGGCGAGGTCGAGGTGGAGGGGTCCGGAGGCCGCGTCGGCATCGACGGCACCGTGGGCCTGACGGGCGCATTCCCGGTCGACGTGAGGGCGGAGGCGCGTCGCCTGTCGTTCGGTCACCTGATGGGGCAGCTCGACGTGAGCTCCAACTCCCTCGTGGAGTGGATCTTCGATGGTCCGCTCGACCTGCGAGGCTCTCTCCGCGACGTCGACCTCGAGGGCCCCATCGACCTCGACACGCACTCGTTCTTGGTCGCGGACGGCGGCTTCCTCGCGCAGCCGCTCCATCCGATCCTCGCGATCCCGAGGGGACAATTTCGCGGGCGCTGGTCGATCCGCCCCGACGGCATTCGATTCTCGGAGCTCGTCGGCGACCTCCCCCACAGCCGCATCCACGGCGAGGTCCTGCTCGGGTTCCAGAACCAGCTGCGCGTCAGCGCGCGCGCCGCGCCGGCCGACCTCCGGGATCTCACGCCGCTCGCCGGCTTCCACTTCGGCGGGCTCGGAGAGGCGACGTGCGAGATCACCGGCACGTTCCAGGCGCCCCACGTGGCGGGGCACGTCCGCGCCGATGACTTCGAGTTCGACGCGTTCCGGCTCGGGCGCGTCGAGAGCGATGCGGTCCTCGATCCGGACGGGATGGGCGTGATCTTTCCCCACGTCGTCGCGGTCAAGAACGAGAGCCTCTACGGCGCCGACGATCTCGTGCTCGACTTCCGTCACGGACGCTTCCGGATGGAGGGCGACGTGCAGCTCGAGCGCATGGAGCTGCGCGACTTCTACGAGGTCTTCGGCTTCGAGCACGACGACCGGTTCGTGGCCTATCAGGGCGTGGCGACCGGCCACGCGCCGGTCCGGTACACGCATGGATATCCAGGCGATTCTCCATCGGGCACGCTCGACGTGCGCATGGAGCTCGGCCTGCCGCGTCTGTCGCTGAACGACTACGCGTTCACCGACGGACAGCTGCTCGGGCGGTGGCTCTGGCGAGACTGGTCGCGCGGCTTCGAAGGCGGCGAGCTGACGGTCGAGCATGCGGTGCTGCACAAGGGCGACGGCAGCGTCGTGGTGCAGGGAGAGATGGCCCTCGGTGGCGCGCTCCGCATGGACGCCGCCGCCGACGCCGTGTCGCTGCGCGACGTCGAGGGCCTCGGCACGCGGGTGCCCGGGCTCGACGGAAGCCTCGGCGCGACGGCCCTGATCGGGGGCACGCCCGACGCGATGGAAGTGGAGATGGACGTGGGCCTCGCGAACCTGGTGCTGCACGGGCGGGCGCTGGGAGACGGGCGCGCGTACGTCCGCATGACGCACCCCGACGACCCCTGGGTCGCGGCCGCGCGCGGCTGGGCCGGCGAGCCTCCGGCCGATGCGCAGTGCGCGCACGCGCGCCTCGGACTCGCCCACGCGAACTGGCCCGCCGATCCGCCGATGCAGACCCGCGAGGGGCCCATGCCGCGCCTCTCGCAGCCGAGCGCGTTCCTCCTCTGCGGGAGCGCGTTCGAAGGGCGACTCTCCGCGGACCTCGCCATCGGCCGGACCGAAGACCTCCCGCTGCGCGGGCGGATCCGCATCGACGACCTCGATCTCGAGCGCTTCCTGCCCGAGCCGACGACGGACGACGCCCCCCGAGGGCGCGTCCGGGGCGAGCTCCGCTTCGAGGACGGCGCGCTCTTGCGCCCCGACACGCTGAAGGCCGAGATCGAGCTGGACCAGGTGGAGCTCGGGCGCGGCGAGCTCGTGTTCCGCAACCGTGGACCGGTGCTGGTCTCGCTCGGCGAGGGGCTGGCGCGCATCGGCCGGGCACGTTTCCGCGGTCCTGACTCGCGCGTTCGCGTGGAGGGTCAATACGCCCTTCCCGGCACGGCCCACGGACCCGATCTCGCCGTCTCGGTCCGCGCTCGGATCGACCTCGGCATCGCGACGCGGCTGAGCGACGCCATCACCGAGGCGAGCGGCGAGGTCGTCGCGCAGCTGTCCCTGAGCGGACCCATCACCGATCCTCAGGTCTTCGGCGAGGCCTCGCTCGAAGGAGGACACGCACGGCTCGCGGCGGTCGAGACCCCCCTCGACGCGCTCGGGGCGCGCGTCGTGTTCAGCGCCCGCAGCGTGCTCCTCGAGGACCTCCACGCGCGGCTCGCGGGGGGCTCGGTCC
>CAIKNO010000182.1 GCA_903828805.1 uncultured Sandaracinus sp.
CCTACTCGGTGCAAGTGGCGCTCTCGGCGTGCGACGGGGCGGTCTGCACGTTTCCCGAGGACCCGGACTACGACGCCGTCGCTGCGCTCTCGCTCGTGCCGGTGGTGACCGCACACGCCATCGCAGGCGTGACCTGGGCCCCGGGGCCCGTGCGGTTCGGGGCGTCGGTCTCGACGCCGTTCTCCATCGCGGGCACCGCGTCGATCGGCGTCCGGCCTCCCGGGGCTGCGGCCTTCGACGGTGCCCTCGTGCGCTCTCGTGGAGCAGGCTGCGCGGACGTCTCCGACGACGACGTACGCAGCGAACCGGGGCACCCGTGCCGAAGCACCCAGGCCGATCTCAGCTTCGATCTTCCATGGATCCTGCGCGTCGGCGCGCAGCTCGATGCCATCCGGGACCTGAAGCTCGAGGTGGCCGCGGTCTGGGAGACGTGGTCGGTGCAGCAGCAGGTCTCGGTGCGGCCCCGGGACGTCTGGATCACCGATGCGCTGGGCTTCCTCGACTATCAGATCGGCGCCTTCAACGTGCCGCGGGCGATGCACGACACCGTGAGTGTCCGGCTCGGCGGCGAGTATGCGTTCGATGACGATTTCCAGGTCCGCCTCGGCGGGTACTACGAGAATGGAGCGTTCGACGACGCCCACCTCTCGGCCCTGACGCTGGACAGCGACAAGGTCGTGATCGCGGCGGGGTTCTCCGCGCGGCTGACCGGTGGGCTCTGGCTGGACGTCCTCGCGGGCTACGGGCACCTGTTCGCTCGGAGCGTGCGGGACAGCGTGGTGCCGCAGACGAACCCCATCCGGCCAGCGCTTCCGGACGCGATGCCCGGCCGGCAGCCCGGCGACCCCGTGTACGTCGGCAACGGCGACTACACCTTCAGCGCGCCGTTCGTGGGCGCGGGCGTGCGATGGAACGCCGACCACGCGAGCCCCCCGCCCGCCGACGACCCGGAAGAAGCACCGGCGGCAACCGCGGCCCCGAGCGCGGAGTCGCCGGACGACGCTGTGGGGACCTGGGACCCCGTCCCGGCCGAGGGTCGCTGAGCCCGCTCAGCTCTGCCGCTGCTGCGACTGGCGAGCCCGCGTCTGGAAGCCGGCCTCGGTCAGGATCTCGCGGACGGCGGCCTGCATGTCGGGGCTGGCGCCCTTCCCGGCGAACGGTGCGAGGTGGTTGGGATCGCGCTCCGCGAGCCGTGCCATGGCCTTGCGCATGAGGCCCCGGTTCTTGGTGGCCGCGAACGTGTAGACCTGAGCGCGCAGCAGGACGAGGGCGACCTCGCCGTACTCCGGGTCGTCCGGCGGATAGGTCTCGAGGAGCTTCTTGGCCTCCGCCGGGCTCCCGGTCCGCGCGAGCGTCTCCGCCATGACCCCGGCGTACATCGCCTTCCCCTTGGCGTTCGACTGTCGGTCGAGCCGGAGCAGGTCGACGAGCGGTCGCGCGTCCTTGGGCCGGCCCTGCATCAAGTAGAGGAATGCGAGGTTGGCGCGGACCTCGTCCTGCACCGGGCCCGGCTCCTTCGTCAGGTCGATCCCCTCGAGGATCCGCAGTCCCTCGCGCGGGTCCTGCTGCAGCATCAGCTGCGCCCTGGCCAGCGCCGCCATCGCGTCCTTGCTGCCCTGCGCTTCGAGCTGCGCGAGCGCCGCCACACGCCCCTCTTCGGTCGAGGCGCCTCGCAGCACCTGCACGAGCCGCTGCTGCCGGCGCATGAAGCGCCACACGTAGATGCCGAACCCCAGCAGCACCGCCGTCAGCACGCCCGCCACCGCGACGAACCAGTACCCGACGTAGGGCACGCTTCCGAAGGCGAGCGCCCAGACGACGACGACGGCGATCGCGATCTGACCTATCACCGTCCACTTGATGCCAGGAGCGTCGGGGGGTGCGGCGGCGGAGGCGCCCGGGGATGACGCGGTGAGAGGGAGCTTCTTCGGCTTGGCCACGCGGTTCTCTCTCGTGAAGGAGCCGCGGATTACCGCCCCTGCGGCGCCCGCGCAACCGCCCATCGCCACCGCCGCCGAGGTCCTCGAGGCCCTTCCCCACGACCCCGGTCCCCGTCCGGGGTCTGGTCGCCGCCGTCTCGGGGGCGAGACGACGGGACCGATGACGCACGTGACCCTCCCCCCCGTCCGCGACCTGCACCGCCCCCTTCCCTGGGGCCGGTGGGGCGTTGCGCTCGCCGCGCTCGGCCTCGCTTCGGTGGTCGCCACCGAAGCGCATGCGCAGCCCACGATCGACATCGACGACCAGCTGGCCCTCGCGCGCGTCTGCGCCTCGGAGGCCGGACTCGACGCCTCCGCCGCCGAATGCGCCGCGATCCATCAGGTCCTCGACCGACGCGCGCGCCGCCTCCACACCTCGCTCACCGACGCGGCCCGCGCCTACTCGACGCGGGTCTTCGATCCCGCTCGACGGGATGCCCGGGCCTGGCTGGCCCATCTGCGACCGGACGGCACCGAGCCTGCGCGGTGGCCGACCATGATCGTCGCGCTGCGTGAGGGTGTGCACCGCGTGCTGCCCCACGCGCCCTGGGAGGTGTTCCGCGTGCGATGGCTGCGCCTGTACGCCGACGCCGGCCGGGTCGTCCGGGGCCAGCAGCCTTGCCCGTGCGAGTTCCCGGTCGATCACTGGGGCATGCGCTCGGGCATCGACCTCGAGCGGGCGCAGCGCGCTGGCTGGGTCGAGGTCTCGTGCGGACCGACGCGAAATGCGTTCTGGAGGATTCCCCCTCGCAGCGTCAGGCGCGCGGAGGAAGCGGCAGCAGCCGAGAGGTCGTCCGCTGGTACTCCGAGTACTCCGGATACTTCCGGATCGACAGCTCCTCCGTGAAGTTCGTCGATCCGTGGAAGAGCCCGGAGAGCACCACGGCCCCCGCGAGCGTCCAGTGGACGGGGGCACCGCCCGCGGCGACCCCGAACAGATAAAACACCCACCACATCGACTGCTCGCAGAAGAAATTGGGGTGGCGTGAGAACCTGAACAGGCCCGTCGTGAGAAAGCCCGACGCCACGGTCTCACCCCGCGCGCGGGCGGCCTTCTTGGCGTTCTGGAATCGCCACTGCTGCTCGTCGGCCAGCGTCTCGAAGGCGAGAAGCGCCAGGAAGAGCAGGGTCGCGACGGCGTCGAGGGGACCGAGCGGTGCACCGTGATGCTCGAGCGCGACCCACGCCGGCAGGGCGATCGCGAGCAGCAACACGTGCTGGAAGAGGGCCACGAAGACGACGTTGAAGACCTGGAACTGCGCCGCGCTCATGCGCGTCCGGAGCTCCGCCCATCGGTAGTCCTCACCGCCCTTCGCGTAGCCGCCTTTCCGCGCGAAGTTGAACGTGAGCCGCGCGCCCCACAGCGCGGAGAGCGCCGTCATGATCGCCAGCCGCGCGTCGAACGCGCCCGCCGACCACGCGAAGAAGCCGACGTAGAGGGGCGGCGTGATCGACCAGAGCCTGTCGACCCACGAGTACTCGTGCGTGAGGACCGACACCAGCCAGCAGACGAACGCGATGGCGAGGCAACCGAAGAGGGCGAGCGTGAGGGCGTCCATGGGCGGCGGAGGCTAGTGCAGACAGGCGCCTCGCACCGCTTCCACCGTGCGAAAACGCGATCGACGGCTCAGAGGAGCACGAGGCGGCATGCCGCATCGCACGCGGACCCGTCCCGGCCGTTCTGGTCGCCCGCATCGCACTGCTCCGAGCCCTGGCGGACGCCGTCTCCACAGCGCGGGCCGAGCGTGCAGTCGGGGTTGCAGCCACCGTAGCGTCCGTCGTTGCCGTCGAGTCCCTCGTCACAGGCCTCCCGACCGGCCTCGAGCGCACCGTCTCCGCAGAACGGTCCTCGGCTGCGGCAGTCGGTGCCGCAACGGCCGTACTCCCCGGTGTTCGCCGCCCCGTCGTCGCAGAGCTCGAAGCGCGTGACGACTCCGTCGCCGCACGTCCAGTCGCACGTCGACACCTCCGTCGCGAAGCCGGCCAGCGTGAGTCGGAAGTTCGAGCCGCAGCAGTGTCGCTCCGCGTGGAGCACGACGAGCTCGTACACGCGGCCGGGCACGAGGCGATCGCGGCACGCGGCCACGACCGCGACTTGTCGCGGGTCGCCTGCGTTGCCGGGGTTCGCGAGGTCCATCACGCCGGTCTCCGGCCCGTGCAGCCCGCCCACGTCGAGGCAGAGCTGTCCGTCGACGAAGACCCACACGTCGTCGTCGCCGCGGAAATCGAGACGTTCGTCTCCCTGGAACTCGAACCACGCGTGGAGCTCGGTCGTGAAGCTGTAGTTGTGCGCGTCGAGGTACGACTCGGGCGCGGGCGATCCCGGGGCGCTCCAGCCGCGACCGTCGAGCGGATAGAAGCCCGGGGCGTCGTACGTGTACGCCGCGGTGCCGGGCACGCGGTCGAGCGGCAGGAAGTCGAGGATGGGCTGGTTGCGGCCGGTGTCGCGGTACCAGTCGTAGAACGAATCCCGCGAGAGGGCCCCCGCCCCGCCGACGACCAGGCCGCTCCACACGGGCCGGCCTTCGCCATCGAGCCGGCTCTGGACCATGCCGTAGGTGATCCCCGAGCCGCCGCGGGTGTCGAAGTCGGGGTGAACGGGAGAGCCCGCTTGAGTCATGCCCCGCAGGTCGCGGTACACGACGGGGAGCCGGAGCGCGTCGGGCAGGGGCACCGGGGCGAGCGGACACGAGAAGCCCTCCTCGACCGTGCACGACGCCGAACAACCGTCGCCGGAGTCGGTGTTGCCGTCGTCGCACGCCTCGGCCGTGCCGGGAAGGATGACCCCGTCGCCGCAGACCGGCGTGCAGACCCCGAGCGCGCAGGCGGGCTCGTTCCGGCAGCCCGGATCGCAACCGTCGAACGCGCGCACGTTGCCATCGTCGCACTGCTCGGTGCCCGCACGCGCACCGTCGCCACACACCGTCGGTCCACACCCACCGCCCGAAGGGGCGCAGGCGAACCCCGGCTCGAGTCGGCACGTCGTCGAGCAACCGTCGCCCGGCGCGGTGTTTCCGTCGTCGCACTGCTCGACGCCCACCCGCAGACCGTCGCCGCAGGCGGCGGGCTGGCACGCGATGCCGGGCACGATGCAGGACCACCCCGCGTCGACCTGGCAGGACGCGCTGCATCCATCCCCGTCGAGCGCGTTCCCGTCATCGCAGCGCTCGGGGGTCTCGACGCGATCGTCGCCGCACACGACCGGTCGGCACGCGCCGGGGCCCACCGGGCAGCGATACCCGTCCTCGACCGCGCAGAGCGCCGAGCAGCCGTCGCCGGGGCGTGCGTTGCCGTCGTCGCACCCTTCGGTGATCCCCCGGATCGAATCGCCGCACACGTCGCCCGCGTCGGGCGTAGGCTGGGCATCGCGCGGCGGCCCTGCATCGAACCCGGGGCCCGCGTCGAAGCCGGGGCCCGCATCCATGCCCGGCGCGCAGAACCCGTCGATGCACACCTCCGCGGCGCCGCATTCCCGGACCGTCGAGCACGCGCGTCGTCCCCGCATCGGGGTGTCGGGACCGCACCCCGCGAGGGCGAAGACGACGACCGGTGCGAGCCCGCGCAGGGACCGAGGCAAGTTCATGGCCCCAGTATCGCGCCATGCCGGGTCCCCGAGGCAAGTCCGGACGCGACGGCGCCCTCCGGGGCGAGGACGGCAAGCCCGCGGCCCGAAGTCGAGGCCACCGCCAGCGGCCGCCCTCGGACTTGCGCTGCCCCCGGACGACCGCCGAAGCTCGAGGACCTCTGGGAGGACGGCGGATGCTCGAACAGGTCGGCACAGACAGGTGGTGCGTCGCCAAGCCCCTCTCGGTGATGGGCCTGGCCCTCGGCGCGCGGATAACCGTGATGCGACGGGGCGACGGTTCGCTCGCGCTCCATTCTCCGGTGTCCCTCGACGCCGGGGAGCAGGCGGCCATCGAGGCCCTCGGCCCAGTGGGCGCGATCATCGTCCCCAACCGACTGCACACGGGCTTCTACCGGGCGGCGGCCGCGCGCTGGCCCGACGCCCGGCTGTTCGGACCGGAAGCCGTCCGAAAGTCGGCAGCGGACCTCCGGTGGCACGACGAGGCGGCGCTGGACGACGGCAGCCTCGTCGGGCACCGCTTCGGAGGCGCCCCACGCGCCGACGAGTCCGTGTTCTTCCATGCGCCGAGCCGGACGCTGGTGTTCACCGACCTCCTGTTCTTCTACCCCGAGAGTC
>CAIKNO010000183.1 GCA_903828805.1 uncultured Sandaracinus sp.
CCCAGCACGATCCAGGTCGCGTCGACGTCGTCGTCTCGGCCGACAGCGGCCCCGCGTTCCGCATCCGCAACGGCTTCGAGTTCACCGAGCAGGGCGGCAACGTCATGGAGCAGGTGGGCGAGGGCGGCGGCCAGGGTCAGGGCGCCGAGCGGTTCTGAGTCGCCGGGCTTCTGAGCCGCTGGGCTTCTGAGCCGCTGGGCTTCTGGGCCGCTGGGCTTCTGAGCCGCCGCGCGTCGCCAGCCGCTGCGCTTCTGAACCGCTGGGCTTCTGAGCCGCTGCGCGTCGCCAGCCGCTGCGCTTCTGAGCCGCTGCGCGTCGCCAGCCGCTGCGCTTCTGAACCGCAGCGCGTCGCCAGCCGCTGCGCGTCGCCAGCCGCTGCGCTTCTGAGCCGCAGCGCGTCGTCAGCCGCCCCGCGCAGCCCCGCCCCGCGGTAGGCCTGCGTTCGAGGCATCCGCTCAGGGACGCTCGGCCGGGCAGGCGTGCTGGCCGCCTGCCCTGATCGTTCAGCGCTCCCACCCCAGCAGGATCACGACCGCCAGCGCGTTCGGCACGGAGTCGGCCCGGGTGCCCTGCGCCACCCCGATGCCGCAAACGCGCACCGTGTCGTCGAGCGCCGGCTCGAGCTGCTGGGCCTCCTCGAGGGAACTGACGACGGCCATCACGCCGCCGAGTCGTCGGTACGCGATCGAGATCCCCCGCAGACCGGCGGTCGCCCCCTCGACCGTGTCCTGCTGGGACGGCCCGGGCGACGCGAAGTAGGCGCGCGCCGCGTCGGCCGCGGCCCGCTCGAGGGTCGGGTCGACCCGCAGCTCCGGTGCTCCGCGCGCCCGACGCGCTCGGTTGACCGCCCCGAGGACGTCCGCCGGCGCCGCGGCGGTGTCGATCTCGCGGGCGACCTCGAGGAAGACCTGCGTGACCAGGAACGCGGTCCGACCATCCCCCGGCTCCGCCACGACGCCGATGCCGACGTGGGTGGCGCTGGGATTGACCAGGTTGGCCCGGTGCCCGGGGCTGTCGAGCAGGCCGCGATGGATCTCGGCCGCCGAGTACCCGCGCCCGATGTTCTCGAGGATCAGACCGCTGCGGAGCCCCGCCGCCTGCACGCGATCGCCGGCGCTGCCGGTCGAAGGAGAGACGTGCCCCACGAAATCATGCGCGTGCATGTCGTCGCTGTGCGAGCGCGCGACAGCGTCGAGCCGCGCATCCCGGACGAGCGGCGCGAGCCCGACCTCGGCGCGGCTGCGGTCGAGGAGGTCGAGCAGCTGCGTGCCCACGCGGCCGACGTCGGGGGCCTCGCCGCCGCTCGTGTCCTCGAGGTTCGGGCGGATGCTCTGCGGGGGCTCCTGCCCGAAGTACACCGGGACGTTCGCGAGCACCTCCTCGCCGAGGGGACCGCGCGCGAGGACCTCGACCTGGTGGCGCCCGACCTCGGTCGTCGGCACGCGCACGTCGAACTCCGGGCCGGTCCCGGCGGCCAGGCGGGTCACCTCGCCGCCCGGCCGCTGCACGACGAGCGTGGGGTTGCGGTACCCCGCGAGGAGACGCCCCTGCACCCGGACCGGTGTGCCTGGAGCCTGCGTCCGCGGCAGGTCGGAGAGCTCCAGATGCCGCGACGAGAAGGTCACGACGACGAGCCATAGACCGCTCCGCGGGATCACCGACGCGCCCCAGTGCGTGTACGCCTGTCGGCCGAGGAACTGGGCGGCGCTGCGCTGGACGTGCTCCTCGATCGAGGCGTCGTGGGGAAGCCCGAGCACCATCACGTGCGGGGTCGGCTCGACCAGCCCGAGGTGCCACGCGTAGAAGTCGAGAAGCTCCGCCGAGGGCGGCTCCCCCGCCGGGCCGAGCCGGGCGGCGACCCACTCGGCCAGCTCGCCGAGCCGCGGGTCGCCGGTCAGCGTGACGGCGCGCGTCGACGCGGCCGACGCGACGCCGCGCTCCACCGCTCCGTGATCGCCGCCCGCCCGCATCGGTTCACCCGACGGGGGCCGGGTCGAGTAGGCCGGAGACCCCGGCGTGGGGGCCACCACCAGGTCGTCCGTCGGCTCCGTGCCGAGGCGGGTGCGGGGACCGGGCCCGGGGCATCCCACCGCGAGGGAGAGACCGAGCAGAGGCAGGAACCGAGTTCGGGACGGGCGATGGGTCATCGGTGGCTCTTCATCAAGGGGATCCCCAAGGGTCCACGACCTCGGTCGGCCGGGGGGCGGCTGGGCGTGGGGCGCCGGACGGCGACGGCGACACGGAGGTCGGCGCGACGGGACGACGCGCCCGGGTCGGACGGGCCGCGGGCCTCGCGGCGGACGTGGCCACCAGGACGACCCGCTGGGAGGCGGGCGCATCGGCGCCGAGCGTCAGGTGCGCGGGATCGTGGCCCGCGGCGCGAAGCTCCACCGCGACCGACCGGCCCGGTGGGAGCGCCGGGGTCGTGAACGGGGTGTTGCCGACGGACACGCCGTCGACGAGCACCTCGGCCCCGGAAGGTTCCGAGAGGATTGCGATCCGACCGGGGGCGGGCTCCGGCGCGGGCGGGGGCACCGAGACGACCGTCGGCACACCGGACGCGGGGGGCGCAGGGGGAGGCTGGGGGGACGGGTTCGCGAGAGGAGAGGCCGAGGGGGCCGCGGGGGCCACCGGACGGTCGAGCCCCACGCCGGCGAGCACGAAGAACGCGGCCGCCACGACGAGACCGACGAGACCGAGCCCCCCGAGGGCGAGCCCGATGAGCATGATCCGGCGCGACCCGTGGCCCTCCGGCCCAGGCACCTCGCGGTGGGTGTCCCGGGAGACCTCCGAACCGCCGTCCGCCGGACCCTGTCGGCCGCGCCACGGTACGACTGGCCCGGCCACACCGGGCATGACCTCGGTCGCCGGCACCGCCCGCATCGCAGGGCCCCCCGCGGGCGCCCCGCCCGCCGCGATGGCGTCGAGATCGTCGCCGAGCGCGGCCATCGACGGGTACCGATCCTCGGGCTTCTTCGCCAGGGCGCGCAGGATCACGCCCTCGATCGCCCCGAGCGGCCGGCCGGCGGTCTCCGACGGGGATCGCAGCGCCTCGTACAAGTGCTTGGACAGGATCCCCATGAAGGTCGGGGCGTCGAAGGGCACGTGTCCCGTGAAGATCTCGTGGATGATCACCCCGAGCGCGTAGACGTCGGTGCGCTCGTCGACAGGCTGCCCCGAGGCCTGCTCGGGGGACATGTAATGCGGGGTCCCGAAGACCATGCCGGTCTTGGTCAGCTTGCTCGAGGCGCCCGCGACCTTCGCGATGCCGAAGTCGAGGACCTTCACGAACGCGGGGTCGCTGCCCTGCGTGACGATCTGCACGTTGTCGGGCTTGAGGTCGCGGTGAAAGATGCCGTGGGCGTGGGCCGCGCCGAGCGCCGCGGCGATCTGCCGCACGACGTGCAGGGCCTCCGCCTCGGGCAGCGCGCCCTCCTCGGCCATCAGCGCGGTCAGCGAGCGGCCCCCGAGGTGCTCCATGACGAAGTACGCCGTGCCGTCCGGCAGCCTCCCGAAATCGCTGATGCCGATGATGTTCGGGTGCCCGATCGTGGTCGCGCTGCGCGCTTCCTGAACGAAGCGCGCCACGGTGTCGGCGTCGTCGGCCTTCTCGCCCCGCAGGACCTTGAGCGCGAAACGCTTGCCCAGCACGGCGTGCGTGACGGCGTACACCACGCCCATGCCGCCCTCGCCGAGCACGGACTCGACGCGATACCGCCCGTCGATGACCCGCCCGATCAGCGGATCCGGCAGCGCCGCGACGGGGGCGGGGAGCGCGACGCCATCCTCTGGACAGAACCCCACCGACGCGTCGTACAGCGCGCCGCAAGCGGGACAGGTTCGGATGGGCGGAGAGGTCAAGGGTGGCGTGGAGAGGATGGGCGCGCGGCCCCCACGGAGCGCAGGGCCGCGCAAGAGAAGACCCCCGAACGCGAGAAAAGACCGCGGCTCAGGCCGCGCGGGTCCCGCAGTTCGCGCAGAACTTCGCGCCCGGCGCCATCACCGTGCCGCATGCCGAGCACGGGCGGGGCTGCGGGGGAGCGAGCGAGGTGCCGCACTCCGCGCAGAACTTCCCGGGCGGCACCTGGGCCTGGCAGCCGGGGCACGCGACGAGCACCGCCTGCGGGATCGCCTGTGGCACCGCCTGCGGGATCGCCTGTGGCACCCCGTGAGGCGCGCCGCCCGGCACCGGGCCGGGCTGCATCGCCTGGCCCATCATCTGGGCCATCGCGTAGCCCATCCCCATGCCCGCACCCGCGCCGGTCATGCCGGTCGACTCGCCGCCCTTGGCCATGCCCTGGCCGGCCCCGAGCATCGCCTCGGCCGCCGCGTACTGCATGTAGTTGCCGCCGGTGAGATCGTCCTTCGCGCGGCGCTTGGCCTTGATGTCGGCGTAGCGATCCTGCGCATCCTGGATGCGCTTCAGCTCCTCGTCGCTGAAGTTGATCCGGAAATCGCCGAGCCCGACGAACTGCGCGCCGATGTCGCTCAGGTCGTCGCACTTCTGAAGGAAGGTCTGGCCGAGCTCCTCGTGATACGCCGGGAGTTCCTGGATCTCGACCTTCTGGCGGATCACGAAGTTCGGCACGGTCTTGCGGACCGCGTTCATGAACTTCGTCTGGATGAACGCGCCCACCGCGTCGTTGGTGGGCGTTCCCCCGAGACCGAGGTAGTTCACGATGAACTTGTCCGGCTCGACGACGCGCCACACGAACTCGCCGTGGATGCGCGGGCTGACCGTGATCTCGAGCGCGGGGTCCTTCATCGGGGGGAAATTCCCGCCGAACTTCGCGTCGCGGATCGGCCGCATCGTCACGAAGTAGAGGTCGGTCTTGAAGATCTCGCCGCCGGTGAACGAATCCACCAGGTTCGACAGGAAGGGGATGTTCTGGGTGTCGAGCGTGTGGCGCTGGCCCACCCCGGCCGTGCGCAGCACCCCCACGAGCGATCCATCGCGGAAGAACACCGCGGCCTCGTCGGCATCGATGGTCAGCTGCGCCCACTTGGGGATCGTGTTCTCGGGATGCTTGTAGACGATCAATCCCTTGGCGGAGTCGGGCCGCGCGACGATCATCTCGCGCACGCCGCCCCGCACGAAGTCCATGATTCCCATCTGCGTTCCCTCTCTTCCCGGCGCCCGGCGGACCAACGCCCGACGCGACCGCCCATTCCACGAAGATGCGCGGGAGCGTACGCCGAGGATGCACGGCGTGAAAGGGCGAAGCCGAGGGCCGGCGGCGCCCCCGTCCTTGCACGGCCTCCCCCGTTCGCGGGAACCTTCCGGCGTGGCGCGGGTCCGACGGTCGATGGCTGCATGGCTCGTTCTGTTCGCCCTGCTCGCCCCGCGGCCTTTGCTCGCCCAGCCGCTCACGGCATCCCCGGACGCCGGCCGCCCCGACGGCGACGGCGCGCCCGCCACGACGCCCGAGGCGGAGCTCGAGGCATTCCGACGCATGGTCTACGACGACGGCTTCGTGTCGGGCGAGGACGATCCGATCGGCACCGGCGCCCAGGACGAAGCGCTGCAGTCGATCCCGCTGCCCGCGCCGGAAGAGCTCATCGAGGACCGGATCCCGGCTCAAGAAGGCGCGGTCCTGACCGCCGTCGCCGGGGTGCGCGAGACCGCCCACCGGCTGCGGATCGAGCTCCGCGACGGGCTCACCCTCGGGCGCGACGAACTGGAGTTCTCGAGCCGCGCGCGGCTCGACGCCGAGGTCCGTTACCGGCTCACCGTGCCCGAGGGCGCGGCGCTCGTGAGCCTCGAGGTCTGCGACGCCCGCGGATGCCGGCAAGGGCTGCCGTCCCCGACCGCGGGGAACCTCTCGGCCTACGACGATGCCGCCCGCGCCCGCAGCGCCGGGACCTCCCCGCTGCCCATCGGGCACGCCGTCGCGATCCACGATCAGGGTGGCGCGGCGCTCCTGGTGCGGGCCGCGCCCGTGCGCCCGGACGCCCCGCCCCTCGTCGTGCGCGTCGGATGGGCCGTCCGCGCGGAGGTCCGGGGAGGATTCATGCGCACGGCCTTCCCGGCCCGGCCGGCCGACGACCGCGTGGCCAGGCTGGCTCTCACCGTGAACGCGGTGGACGTCGTCACGCCGACGCTCGACGGAGTGCCCGCAGAGCGGGAGGAGACCCTCCCCGCGGCGGCATCCTTCGTGGTGCGGGCCGCGACGCCGCTGACCGCGGAGCGCCGGGCGTCGGGCGTCTCGTTCGCGTGCGGAGACGCCACCTGCGTGCGCTTCCGGGCCGTCACGCCGCGGCCGAACCTTCGCCCCGGCGATGTGGTCGTCGCCCTCGACGCCTCCCCCTCGACGGTCGCGTCGGCCCGGGGACGGATCGCGCCGACCGCGCTCGCGCTCCGAGGGATGCTCCCGGACGGCAGCCGCGTCCGGGTCGTCGCGTTCGGAGCCCGCGCCGAGGAGGTCACCGCCGGGTGGACCGCGCCGACCGCCCTGCCGACGGACGCGCTCGCCCTCGCCCCGGACCGCGACCTCGGCCCCGCGACGCGCTTCGAGGCGGTGTGGCGCCTGGTGTCGGGGTGGATCCATCGCGGCGCGCACCTCGTCGTCATCGGCGACGGCGGCTGGACGGAGGGGGCGTCGGCGACGGCCGCGCTCGCCCAGGCCCGACGCGCCGGGGTCGTGGTCCACGTCCTCGACGTCGCCGACCGAGGCAGCACGCGGAGCCTGAAGCAGGCCTTCGAGGGCACCCCCGACGCGCTGCTCGAGGTGGGCCCTCAGGCCGAGTCCGCGGCCGCGGGCAGGGGCGACGAGGCGCTCGTCGAACGGTTGACGTCGATGCTCGCACCCGCCGCCGTGTTTCGGGTCGAGATGCGGGCGGGCCGTACGCGCGTGTCGCTCGGGCCCTTGCCGCTGGGCGACGACCGCGTGTGGGAAGGTCCGTCGTCTCCGACGATGCGGATGTCCCTCGACGGAACGAGCGCCCGGGCCGAGCCCGCGGAGAGGCTCCTGGGCATGGCCCTGTCGGCGCTCGCCGTTCCGCACGCGCTCGCCGCGCTCGCCCCGGAGGACCTCGCGCGGACGGGCGCGGGGGTCTGCGGAGCCCACGGTCCCTACCCCACGGGCAGCGCGGTCGCCGGGGCCGCGCACGCGCTCGCCCTCGCCCACGGCCGAAGGTGCGAGGCCGCGGAGAGCAACCCGCCTGCCGTCGCCGCCGAGCCCGCCCCGAGCGGGGTGCCGGCCCAGGTGCTGCTCGCCTCGCTCCGCAGGCGCGTGATCCCGCCGGCGCGCGCATGCTTTCGCGCCGATCGGCGGGG
>CAIKNO010000184.1 GCA_903828805.1 uncultured Sandaracinus sp.
CGTGGATCGCGAACCGGGCGTTCGAGGGCGTCGCGAGCGTGATCCGGATCGCCGGTGATCCCACCCGCTGCGAGGATCGAGATCGCGACGGCGCGGTGCGTACCTCGTCGGGGCCGACGGACGTGCTGACCTGGGGGCAGGACGAGTGCGTGTTCGCGTCGCTCGACGTGGGGGCCGAGCGCGAGGTCGCGCGCGCGCTGGCCATCGACGGAGATCGCGGGCTCGACGGGGCCTCGGGCGGCAACGCGTGGGTGGGGCTGCACGACGGGCACGCGTTCGTCGAGATCGACGGCGCGCGCGGGGTCGTGCTGCGCCGGGTCGAGACGCCGGGGTTCTCGCCCTACGCGGCCGCGTTCGACCCGTGGGGAATGCTGTGGGCCATCGAGCGCGATGGCGTGCTGCTCCGCATCGACCCCTCGACCGAGCCGCCCACCGTGACCTCGAGGGAGGTCCCGCTCGGGTGCTGGCTGCTCTACGGGCTGGCCGTCGACCGCGAGGGCCGCGTCGCGATGACGGGGTTCTCGTGCGATCGGGTCACCGTGTACGACCCGTGGACCGACGCGTTCACGACGTTGCCGACCGCGCCGAGCCCGCGGGGCGCGGCCTTCGACGGGGCGACGCTCTGGGTGGGCCACAGCGACGGCACGCTGAGCCGCCTCTCGGTCTCGCCGCTGCGGGTGGAGGCCCACTTCCCGCTCGACCTGGACGGAACCCGGCCGCTCGAGACGGTCGGCGTGGGTGCCGACGGAGCCGGCCACGTGTGGGCGATCAGCAGCCAGGGCGGCGGGGGCCTCGCGGGCCTGGCGACCCGGGTCGATGCCGTCCGCGGCGTGCCCGACGCGCAGGTGGTGCTCGGCACCGCGCCCCACGTGCAGGGCGACCCCACCGGGGGTCAGCGCCTCGGAGAATTCGTGCCCGAAGGCCGCGCGCAGCACGTGTTCGGCGGCTGCGGCGCCGAGGTCCCGACGCGCTGGCAGAGGCTGCACGTCGAGGCCCTGCCCGGCACGCACGGCACGGTGACGATCGACGCGCGGCACGCGGCAGAGGCCGCGGGGCTCCCGGCCGCGCCGTGGCGGCCTGTCGGCATGCTGCCCGGGGGCACCGCGCCCTTCGACCTCGCGGTGCCGGTCGGGGGGGTGCTCGAGGTGCGGGTGTCGCTCTCGGTGGGGGCGCGGATCGGCGCGCCGAGGGTGGCGCGGATCGGCGTGGAGTGGGCCTGCCCGGGGCCCGAGTGAGCGCGGCTTCGGCGTGCGCAAGATCCCGGGAAGAGGCATCCTCGGGTCCGTTGCGATAGGCTCGCGGACCACAGGGGAGAACGCTTGACCTCGACACGCTCACTCATGCTCGCCGGCCTGCTCGCCGGGGGCCTCGGCGCCCTGCCCTCGGCGCACGCGCAGACGTCCACGTTCACGCCCGGCGCGGGAGGCTCGACCCGCGCGGAGGCGGCGGCCCCGACCGCGACCGCGCCGCCCGCGACGACCGACGCCGACATCGCCGACGTCCAGGCGCGGACCGCGTTCCGGCTCGGGAGCGACCATTACTCGCAGGGGCGCTTTCCCGAGGCCGCGCTCGAGTTCGAGCGGGCCTACGGCCTGTCGGGGCGCGCGCAGTTGCTCTTCAACGCCTACCTCGCGTACCGCGACGCCCAGGACGAGGAGAACGCCGCGCGCGTGCTGCGCGGATACCTCGCGAACGTGCGGGACGTGGCCGACCGCGCCGTGCTGGAGTCGCGGCTCGCCGCGCTCGACTCGCAGATCCGCGAGCGGCAGGAGCGGGAAGCGATGACCCAGGCCGCCGCCGACGAGGCGCAGCGTCGGATCGGGGAGGCCGAGGCCCGCGCGGTCGCGGCGGCGGAGGCCCCGCGCGTCCGCGAGGTGCCGGGCGAGACCTGGCCGTGGGCCGTGCTGGGCGTGGGCGGCGGGATGCTCGCGGCGGGCGCGGTGACCGGGGCCATCGCGCTCTCCGAGCGCTCCGAGCTCGACACCGGATGCCCGGCCCAGCTCTGCCCGAGCGGCTTCGGGCTCGCGGACCGGCAGGCGCACATCGCCCTGCTCGCGAACACCACCGACGCGCTCCTGATCGGCGGCGGCGTGACGGCGCTGACCGGCGTGATGCTGGGCATCCTGTTCGGGCCCCACACCGAGGCCATCCCGGCCTCGATCACGACCGCCTGCTCGGGCGAGGGCTGCTCGGTCACCGTGCGAGGAGAGCTGTGATGCGCTGGAAGACCTGGCTCGGAGCGTCCGTGCTCGCCGCGGGCACCGCGGGCTGCACGCTGATCACCGCGGGGGAGTTCGAGGAGCGGGCGCCGGAGTTTCGCTGCGGCAATGATCCGTCGAGCGCGCGCCGCGATCTGGTCCTGTCCCTGGTGGGGATGAGCGCGCACGCCTCCAACACCGTCATCGGAGACCTGGTCGACGTGGGCCAGGGCCCGCTCGGCGTGCGCCGTCAGGCCGCGCAGTTCCAGTACTTCCCGCTGGGACAGGCCGACGTGGAGGTCGTGCTGCCCTGCGCCATCGAGGCCGGCAAGACCTACGAGGTCGACCTGATCGCCGACTTCAACTCGAACGGGATGGTGGACTTCTGCACCGGCACGCGGCCTCCGCTCGACTGCGCGGACCACCAGTGGCGGCTCCAGGTCGGCGAGGACGGCACGCTGACCTACCGGCACAGCACGGACTTCACCGACCTCACCCAGCAGGCCCGGCTGCCCCGCGGAGGCATGCTCGGGCCGACGGGGGTGTCGGGTGCCCTGCCCTTCCGCATCGAGTTCGACTCGATGGAGCCCTTCATGGGGCACCGGCTGCAAGTGCAGGTCCGCCGGGTCGAAGGCGACGTCGCCGAGCAGACGGTGCTCTCGGTCCACGCCCCGTCGATCACGCTGCCCCAGGCCCGCTTCGAGTCGGCGGTGCTCGTCAGCCTCAACGAGGAATTCGAGGTGTTCGTGTGGATCGACACGAACGACAACGGCGTCTACGACGAGCCGAGCGAGGACGTGCCCGGACGGGACTACTCCACCGTGCTCGACGCGCTCGCCGAGCCGCGGGCCGGCGCGGTCGTGACGTTCAACGGCAGCATGCCGCCCCGGGCCGCCGCCGTTCGTTTCTGAGGCCGGACCGGACACGACAGGGGCGCCCGCGGCGAATGGCCGGGGCGCCCTTGTTCTTCAGTCTCGAACGACGGCTTCAAACGTCGCGCGCGGCCCGAAGGCCGCCTCC
>CAIKNO010000185.1 GCA_903828805.1 uncultured Sandaracinus sp.
CCGTTCGCGGCGGGCCGTTCGCGGCGGGCCGTTCGCGGCGGGCCGTTCGCGGCGGGCCGTTCGCGGCGGGCCGTTCGCGGCGGGCCGACCTCGGCGGGCCGACCTCGGCGGGCCGACCTCGGCTATCCTCGGCCGATGGTTGAGCGGGGCCGGGTGCGGACGCTGGAGCAGGAGAACGCTGCGCTCCGCCGCGCGCTCCGCTTGCTCCACGACCTCGCCAACCTCGTCCGGTCGGCCGACGAGCCCGAGGCCGCCGCCTACGCGGTGCTCACCGGCGTGACCGCGGGGATCGGCCTCGGATTCCACCGCGCGATGATCTTCGTCCCGTCCACGGACGTCGAAGGCGAGCTCGTCGGGATGGCGGGCGTGGGCCCCACGACACGCGAAGAGGCCGATCGCATCTGGCGCTCGATCGAGACCGACGGTCCCGACCTCGAGACCCTGTACGAGGCCGGTCTGCGACGTCTCGGGACCCACGGCATGCTCGACCAGCGCGTGCGCGCGACCCGCGTCCGGGTGGACGAGAGCCCGCTCCGATCACCGATCGCCCTCGCGCTCGACGGGCCGGTGTTCGCGCAGGGCGGAGACGACCTCGCAGGCCTGCTGCACGTCCCGACGACGATCGCGGCGCCGATGCGCGGACGGGACGGAGTGGTCGGGGTGCTCGCGGCCGATCACGCGTTCGGCGGCGAGCCTCCCGATCCCTCGTTGCGCCAGGTCTTCGCGCTCGTCGCCGACCACGCCGGCCGCGCGCTCGAGTCGGCCCGCCGCTTCGCGCGGGTCGCGCGCGAGGCCCGCACCGACGCGCTGACGGGCCTCGACGCCCGACGGGTGGGGCTCGAGGTGCTGGAGCACGCCCTCTCGCACGCGAACGCGGGCGGCCCACCGGTGGGTCTCGCGCTCATCGATCTCGACGATTTCAAGCGCGTCAACGATCTGCACGGCCATCCCGTCGGCGACGCGCTGCTCGCGGCCGTCGGTGCGCGGCTGCGCAGCGTCGCCGGGCGCGGTGAGCGGGTGTTCCGATACGGGGGCGAGGAGCTGGGGATGGTCCTCGAGGGGGCCGATGGCCCCGCCGCCCACGCGACGGCCACCCGGGTCCTCGAGGCGCTTCGCGGCGTGTGCGTGCGCGCAGCGGGAGGCACGGTCGCCGTCACGGCCTCGATCGGCGTGGCCACCTCCGAGGCGCGCACGGGCGGCGCGGCGCAGTTGATCCACGCGGCCGACGAGGCGCTTCTGCGCGCCAAGCGCTCGGGCAAGGATCGTGTCGTCGAGGCGGACGCCGGGTGAGCGCGGCCCGCGCCCGGCATCCGCGCCTTCGCACGGGTTCAGCCGCCGGCGCCGCAGACGGCCTGGGTGGCGCCCAGCCAGGGCTCGCGCGAGAAGTCCGTCCAGGCCTCCTCGAGCTTCCAGACCGACTTGTCGTCCTCGTACAGGACGACGTCGGTGTTGTCGCCGCTCGCGTAGAGGCCCCAGTGCCACTGACAGAGCGCGTGGCTCTCGCGCACGATGCCGCTGACGTGCTCGACGCTGCGGCCGTCCTGCCACACGTGCATCGCGCCGTCGTTCAGGTTCACGTAGACGGTCATGCGGACCCATTGCCCACGAGGAAACGCGGGCGCGTCGGGCGCCAGCGTGAGCGCGCCTTCGGGCCAGTAGTGCGCCGCGCGCACGACCCAGTCCGACCGGTCGAGCCCCACGGTGACCACCCGCTGCGTGTAGTCGCAGGTCGGGTTGATGGTGAAGAGGCTGACCCAGCGCCCATCGCCGAAGGCGTAGCCCGATTCGAGCCACGTCCAGAACGTGGTCACGATGCCGTGCGGCGCGTCCATCCCGACGCCTCGGTTCGTGTAGTCGGGCAGCCGCGTGTCTCCGCTCCACTGCAAGCCGCCGTAGCCGCGGTGCACCCCGTCGGGCGAGCTCGACGCACACACGATCTCGCTCCGCTGAGAGACGGCGCCGCCGTGGGGGTGCTGGAACGAGAGTGCGTTGCCCTGGCAACCATCTCCCCAGGGATCACCGTAACCGCCGCCGGTCCAGCGGGCGTAGTCACCGCGCTCGAAGTCCTCGGTCCACATCTCGCTGGCACGGATGCACTCGCAGCCGGCCCCGACACACCCCGGGGAAGGACCCGGCCCCGCGTCCGGCGGGTCCATGGGCGAGGACGCGTCGGGCGCGTCGGGGTTCGACGCATCGTCCGCGGTGCCGCCGATCGACGCATCGGAGCTCGGGGTGGCCGCAGCGTCCGACCCGGACGTGCTGGCGTCGGACCAGGCCACGTCGGCGTCCGGGGGCTCGATACGGGCGTCGGCGAGGAGCACGTGCTCGCCGCCATCGGTGCGCGAAGGGGGCTCGGCGGTGGGCGCCGAGGGCGCTCCGCATGCGAGCCAGAAGAACGGGCTGACCATCCACGAGAGGTGCTTGTTCATCGTGCGGACGGGACTAGCGCGAGAATCATGTGCGATACAAGTCGCCGAGGTAGGTGTCACCATTGGGACACTGTCACCTCCGC
>CAIKNO010000186.1 GCA_903828805.1 uncultured Sandaracinus sp.
CGGCTACCGCGAGCCGCACTACATCGGCGGGCCCTGGCTCGAGGGGTACCGCGCCGCCCGCATCGACGCGCGCCTGCGCGAAGCCATCGCGGGCGACCGGGCCACGCTCGAGGAGATGCAGGCCATCCAGGGCGACCACCACTCGAACCTCGGCACCGAGTGGGTCCCGAGGCTTCTCGCCGAGATCGATCACGCCCGAAGGCAGGCGACCGGGACCCCCGGGGCCGGCACCGCCGATGCGCGCATCGCCGCCGCCTTCCTCTCCGAGCGCGCGGCCATCGAGGACGTCGAGGCGCGACTCGCCGCATGGCGTGATGCCGGGTACCCGACCCCCTCGGCGGTCGAATCCTTCTATCACACGCCCGCGGCTGCCGACCGCGCGAGCGCCGTCGCGACGACGCTCTTCGGGACGTGGTTCCCTCGCTTCCTGCGCGGCACGCTCGACGACGAGGGCATCCCCGGAGATCTGTCCCCCGCGGTGACGGGCGACACCTATCGGATGCAGACGATCCTCCAGCTCGTCGACGGGCGCGGCCCCGGCAACCCGGGGAGGCTCGCGAGCTACGAGCCGACCCGGGAAGAGTCGGTCTTCTTCGACGACGCGCGGACCCCCGAGGTCGAGTCCAGCCACGAGATCGCGCTGCGCGCGCTCCGCGAGGCGCTCGCGTTCCTCCGCTCCCCGCCCACCGCCGCGGGCGAGGGCGGCTTCGGCAGCCCCGACCCCGACCAGTGGGTGTGGGGCCTGCGCCACGGCGTGCGCTTCGAGTCGCTGCTGGCCGACTTCCTCGGCGACAGCCCGATGTTCGCGCCGCTGCTCGACCCCTTCTCGATCTCGCCGGCGCAGCTGCCGCTCGCACCCTCGCTCGCGATGGGAGACCCGCGCACCGGCCTCCGATTCTTCCCGCGGCCCGGGGACCAGTTCGACGTCGATGCGGCGAACCCGGGCCTCGACGGCGACACGTTCACGCACGGCAGTGGCCCCGTGTTCCGGATGGTGATCCGCCTCGGGCCCGACGGATTCCGCGGCCAGAACATCCTCCCCGGGGGGCAGTCCGGGTTGACGAACAGCCCGCATTTCGCGGACCAGGCGGGGCTCTGGCTCGGCAACCGCACGCTGCCGATGCGCTTCACCCCCGAGGACGTCGTCGCCGGCGCCACGGCCCGCGACGTCTTCGTTCCCTGACGCGCCATCTGCAACGCCAGCGCGTCGTCCCGGAAGGCGCCACGCCCTCCGCGGGCGACGTGCCCGCCAACTCGTGATGGGAGCCCGCCCATGGTCGCTCAGAAGGTCGTCGTCCGGATCTACCTCACGGAGTCGCGCGCGCGGCTGAAGCGTCTGCTCCAGCTGCTCCGCGCCTCGGGCAAGATCCGCGGCGCGACCGTGTTCCGCGGCATCGCGGGCTTCGGCACCACGAGCCCCGCCGACGAGGACGCGAGCGAGCCGAAGGACCCGCCCGTGGTCCTCGAGTTCTTCGACACCCGCGCGAACGTCGAGGAGACGATTCGCTTCGTGCGCACGCTGGTCGCGCCGCGGCACGTCGTCGCCTGGCCCGTGGAGGACATGCTCGGACCCGACGCGCCGGTCGGTGCCCCGAAGCCTCGCGCCTGAGCCCCGCGGGGCCGGGACCGATTCAGCCCAGATCGAGCACGTCGATACGCCCGGTGTCGATGATCCGGGCGCCCGCGCGTCCGAGGCCCCGGACGCCCTCGATCATCATCGCGTACCGCGGCTCCTGCGTGAGACCGCGGGCGAAGCGCTGATAGAGCTGCTGCGCGACGACGGCGAGCTTGAAGACCGCGAACGCCATGTAGAACGGCAGGTGGGTGACCGCGCGGCCCGACCGGGCCTCGTAGCGCTCGACCACCTGCATGCGCGTGAGGCTCCCCTTCAGGTCCGTCGGGCCGAAGCGCATCGCGTGCAGCACGGGCGAGTCGTCCGCCTGGATCCAGTAGCCGAGCGCGCAGCCCAGATCCATCAGCGGATCCCCGAGGGTCGCCATCTCCCAGTCGAGCACCGCCCGCACCGCGTCGAGCGCCGGAGAGAGCACGACGTTGTCGTACTTGAAGTCGTTGTGCACGAGGGTGCCGGACACGAAGGGCGGAAGGTTCGAGGCGAGCCACGCGGCCACCGCCTCGATCTCCGGGACCTCGTCGGTCTGCGCCTTGCGGTAGCGCTCGCTCCACCCGCGGACCTGCCGCTCCGCGTACCCCTCGGGCCGCCCGAGCCCGCCGAGACCCGCGGCGTCGAGGTCCACCGCATGGATCTCGACGAGCGTGTCGACCATGGCCTCCGAGAGGCTCCTCATCGTGGCCTCGCCGAGCTCGAGACCCACCGGCGTTCGGGCCCTCAGGATCACCCCCGGGACGCGCTCCATCACGTAGAAGGGCGCACCGAGGACCGACGCGTCGGCCTCGAACCCGAGCGTCCGCGGCACCTTCGGCCACGCGCCCCGGAGCGTCGAGAGGATCCGATGCTCGCGGCCCATGTCGTGCGCCGACGCGATGGCCACGCCGACCGGGGGCCGCCGCAACACGACCTCCGCATCGCCCGCGCGCACCAGGTACGTGAGGTTCGAGTAACCACGTGGGAACTGCAGCACCTCGAGGGGCACCTCGAGCGCCACCCCCTCGAGCGGGTGCGCGCGCAGCCAGCGCGCCAGCGCGTCCAGGTCGAGGCCCTGCCCGGGACGAACCGGCTCGGCGCGGTCGAGAGGCGCCGTCACGCGCCCGCGCCCTTCCGGGCATGGAGGCCGTAGGAGGTGAAGATCCGCTTCGCGAGCGACGCCTTGTGCACCTCGTCGGGGCCGTCGTAGATGCGCGCCGCGCGCTCGTGCCGGTACCAGTACGCAAGCGGCGTGTCGTCGGTCATGCCGAGCGCCCCGTGCACCTGAATCGCGCGGTCGAGGACCTGCTGCAACACGCCCGCGACGTGGAACTTGATCAGCGACACGTGGTCGCGCGCCGCGTGGGCGCCGAGCGCGTCGATCCGCTCCGCGCAGTCGAGCACGAGCAAGCGTGCCGCGTGGATCTCGGCGCGGCTCTCGGCCACCCAGAACTGGATCTGCTGCTGCGTCGCGAGCGGCTTGCCGGGCGCGAGCTCGCGCGTGATCGCGCGGCGGCACATCAGATCGAACGCGCGCTCGCAGATCCCGATCCATCGCATGCAGTGGTGGATTCGGCCGGGCGCGAGGCGCTCCTGCGCGAGCAGGAACCCGGCGCCGCGCGGACCGAGCAACGCCGACTCCGGCACCCGGACATCCTCGAACGTCACCTCCGAGTGGCTGGGATGATCGGTGCCGGCCTCGCCCATCACCTTCAGGTTGCGGACGATACGAAAGCCCGGCGTGTCGGTCGGCACGAGGATCTGCGACGCGCGGCCGTGCGGCGGACCTTCGGGTTCGGTGACCGCCATGACGATGCAGAACGCGGCACCGTCGGCCCCGGTGGTGAACCACTTGTGGCCATCGATGATCCAGTGTCCGTCCTCGAGGCGCGCCCGCGTGTCCATCCACACGGGGTTGGACCCTGCGTGCTCGGGCTCGGTCATCGCGAAGCACGACCGCACGTCCCCCCGCGCGAGCGGCCCGAGGAACTGCGCCTTCTGCGCGTCGGTGCCGTGCGCGATCAGCAGCTCCATGTTGCCGACGTCCGGCGCCTGACAATGGAACGCGTAATGACCGACGAGCGAGCGACCGAGCACCTCGCTCACGTCGGCGTACGCCCGCAACGAGAGCCCCATGCCGCCGTGCTCGAGCGGCAGAAACGGCGCCCACAGCCCCGCGGCTTTCACCTCCGCGCGCACCTCGACGAGCGATGGCAACGTGGCGCCCCACCCCTCGGCCAGCAGGCGCGCCTCGAGCGGGATGACGCGCTCGTCGACGATGCGGCGGATCCTGGAGAGCAAGGCGGGATCGCAGGGCGAGGGGCGTGCAGACATCGCCGACATCGTAGCGCACCCGGACCCTGGCCCGAACGCCAGAGGTGATTCCGAAGCGGGCGCGGTGTAGCGTGCGCGGGTGCGCATGCAGACGAAGGAAGCTCGAGGACGGTGGGGCGCGGTGGCCACGCTGGCGTCGCTTGTCGGCGGCCACGCGCTCGCTCAGACGGCCGCCCCGGTCGACGCGACCCCGGTGACCGTGGAGGCGGACGCGCCGGCCACGCCCTTGTCCATCGCGGCCGACCCCGCCTTGACCCTCGTGCTCGCGGACCCCGCCGAGGTGCAGATCGACGCCGCCGGCGGCGAAGGTCGCGACGCCCAGTTGCAGGTCCGTCAGAACGGCCGCTGGATCGCCGACGACACCGACAGCGGCCCCGGCACCGATGCGCGGGTCCACGCCTTCCTCGCCGCCGGCACGTACGAGGTCGTGGTCTCGGAGTACCAGCACCGCGCGATGACCGCGACCGTCACCGCGGTCCGGCTTCCTCCTCTCGAACCGGTCGCGCGCGTCGTCCCGGGCACGAGGCCCGTGACGGTCGAGGCGCCCGAGGGCGCATGGGCCCGTGAGGCCAGCGTCGAGGTCGAGGTGACGGTCGCCCGCGAGGGGGACCATCGGCTCCAGGTGAGCGCCCGCGCGCCCTCGTGTTCGCCCGAGGTCACGGTCCTGCGCGACGGCGTGCAGGTCGACCGCATCACGACGAGCCCGGGCGTCCCGATCGATCAGATCGTGCGCCTCCCCGTCGGCACGCACAGGCTTCGTCTCCGTGACTGGAACGGGCACGCGTGCCCGATGTCGCTCACGGTGCGCCCGGTCCGCTGAGCCCCGAGGAGTCCACCGATGCGACGCCGACTTCGCCGCCCTCTCCTCGCCCTCTGCGCGGGCGCTGTCCTCGCCGGATGCACCTGCGGCGGCACGCCCGCGGAGGCACCGCCCACCGCCGCGCCGATCGAACCTCCCGCCCCGGCCACGCCCGCCCTCCCTCCGAACCCCACGACCCTCACCCTCGACGCCCCGCCCGTCACGGTGCGCGTCGACGCCATGCCCACGTTCTCGTTCACCGTGACCGAGGCCGGCGAGTACCAGTTCGACGCCGTCGGCATGCCCGCCGACGCCCAGGTGACCGTCTACAACGAGGCAGGCTGGAGTCCCACGAGCGACGGCGACAGCGGCGAGGGCCTCGACGCGCGGGCGGTCGGCTTCCTCGCACCGGGCGCGTACACGGTGCGGGTGTTCGAGAGCCAGCACGGCGCCCTCTCCGGCACCTTCCGAATCACGCGCCCCGGCGCCCTCCCCGCGGCGGGCGCGCTGGCTCTCGACGCGGAGCCCATCGAGATCGAATCGCCTGCGGCCGAGGCCGATCGGGCGAGCCAGGCCGAGCTCGCGCTCTCGATCACCGTCGCCGGGCCGTACGTGCTGCGCGCCTCCGCCGTCGACCCCGCCACGTGCCAGACCGCGCTCACGCTGGTGCGAGATGGCGCGGTCGTCGGAACGGGCACCGCCGGCGGCGCCGAAGGCGGCGTGGTGGTCGCCCGCGTCCTCGAGCCCGGCGCGTACGCCGTGCGCGTCCGCGACACCTCGAACCGCGCCTGCACCCACCGGGTCCGCGTCCGCGCGGGCGAGTGAGATCGAGCGCCCCGCCTCCGAAGAGCGCAGGCGATCTCGCCTGTCGAACTGACGTTCCCGACCCCAGGACTGCCCCGTGACGACCTCCAGCCCCCCTCTCCCGCACGCCGGTTCCCCGGGCGCCGCAGCCCCGCACCCGCCGCGGCGCGCGTTCGCCTACTACGACCTCGTGATGGCGGGGTTCGTGGCGGTCCTGCTCTGCTCGAATCTCATCGGGCCGGCCAAGGTCTGCACGCTCTTCGGCTTCACGTTCGGCGCGGGCAACCTCTTCTTCCCGGTCAGCTACGTCTTCGGCGACATCCTCACCGAGGTGTACGGCTACGCGAAGACCCGCAGGGTGATCTGGGCGGGCTTCGCCGCGATGCTCTTCGCCACGGTGATGAGCCAGATCGTGCTCCGCATTCCATCGGCCGACACGGACTTCAACCACGTCCTGCAGCCCGCCCTCGATCTCGTCTTCGGCGGCACGTGGCGCATCGTGCTCGCGTCCCTCATCGCGTTCTGGGCGGGCGAGTTCGCCAACTCGTTCGTGCTGGCGAAGATGAAGATCCTGACCCGCGGCAAGCACCTGTGGAGCCGGACGATCGGCTCGACCTTCGTCGGTCAGACGGTCGACTCGCTGCTCTTCTATCCAATCGCGTTCCTCGGCGTGTGGAGCGACGACACGCCCCTCGTGATGGTCATGCTCGCGAACCTCGCCCTCAAGGTGGGCTGGGAGGTCCTGGTCACCCCGCTCACGTACGTGGTCGTCACCCGTTTGAAGCGCGCCGAGGACGAGGACCACTTCGACACCGACACCAACTTCACCCCCTTCACGCTGGAAGGCTGAAGCGCCGGCAGGGGAGATTCTCCCCGCCCGAGATTCACGGCACCCGGGTCCCCACGTCGGGTCTGGACAGGCCACCGGCGCAGCCTTCACGCTGCCGCCATGAGCTTTCGTGGACGATCCCCGGTCGGCGTGCGGCACCTCGGGCTCGGTGCCTCCCTCGTCGCAGCGCTGCTGACGTCACCGCACGCCCGGGCCACGGTCGTGCAGGTGGACGGCCGGATCGTGCCAGTGCTCACCGGCGGGGCCTGCGCGGGCAACCTCCAGGTCTGCCTCGACGGCGAGGAGGGCGTCTCGCCTCCGGCGGCGAACGCCATCTACGCTGTCCTCGACGCCGCCCAGGTCCCCGAGATCTTCCTTCCGAACACGGCGACTGCGGTCACGTTCAAGGACATCGGCGAAGGCGCCGGATTCGAGAACAGCTTCGGCTACTACAACGTCGGCGACGACCCGACGATCGCCGCGAATCTACATCCGATCCTGGGATGCACGGTGTCCGCCGCGACGCACACGCAGGAGGCCGCCGGCTACGTCGCGAACGCCGAGGTCGGCACCATCGCCACCGTGAACTTCGCCACCGAGCGCAGCGCGGGTCGATACCGCGGCGGCTACATCGCGTTCTATCTCATCACCCCGGAAGGCCATCCGAGCGGAGAGAACTGCGGCGACTTCGTGAACGGGACCGATGGGCTCTCGCTGCTCGGTCGCGCGTACTTCACCCAGCGCGACTACAACAACGACGGCGACTTCGTCCACCACCTCGTCTACCAGTCCCGCATCAACGCGAACCGTTTCCACTTCGGGTTCGAGGATCTCTTCCGCGGCGGCGACAACGACTACGAGGACATGGCGATCACGGTCACGGGTCTGACCCCGCCGTGCGCCCCCGGCGTCGAGCTGTGCAACGGCCGCGACGACGACTGCGACGGCCTGGTGGACGCCGCCGATCCCTCGCTCACCGGCGCGGGCGCCGCGTGCACGTGCGACGGGGTCGGCATCACGTGCGAAGGCGGCGCGCGCGCCGGCATCTGCCGCACCGGCGCGACCGCGTGCGTCTCGGGCGCCCTGCTCTGCCGCTCGGGCGTCAGCGCACGCGCGGAGACCTGCAACGCGCTCGACGACAACTGCAACGGCACCGTCGATGACGCCACGACGGACACCGGCGCGACGTGCGACGGGGCCGACGGTGACCTCTGCCGCGAGGGCAGCATCCAGTGCACGGGCGGCGCGCTGCTGTGCTCCGATGCGACCCCGACGAACACGGAGGCGTGCAACGGACTCGACGACGACTGCAACGGCGCCGTCGACGATGGCGTCGGCGGCCTCGGCGTCGCGTGCGACGGCGCGGATGGAGACCTCTGCGCCGAGGGCGTGACCACCTGCAGCGCAGGCGCGGTGCGCTGCACCGACACCACGGGCACGAACGTCGAGCGCTGCGATGGGGTCGACGACGACTGTGACGGGGCCGTGGACGACGCGCCGACCGATGTGGGCCTCGCGTGCAGCGTCGGGGCAGGCGCGTGCCGCCGGACCGGCGCGACCGCCTGCGTCGCCGGCGCGCCTTCGTGCAACGTGAGCGCCGGCACCCCGTCGGCGGAGCGATGCAACACGCTCGACGACGACTGCGATGGTTCCTCCGACGAGGACTTCATGCTCGGCACCGCATGCGACCCCACCGGGGCTTGCGGGCTGGGCGTCCTCGAGTGCGCGGGGCCGCTCGCGACGCGCTGCTCGACCGCACCGGGCGGCTCGTCGAGCGGGGCCGTGGCTGAGTCGTGCAACGGGCTCGACGACGACTGCGACGGCGTCGTCGACGAGGGGCTCACCGATCTCGGAAGCTGCGGGAGCAGCACCGGCGAGTGCGCCCCGGGGCGGCTGCGTTGCCTCGCGGCCGCGCCCGTCTGCGTCGGCGGCGTCGGCCCGAGCCCGGAACTCTGCGACGGCCTCGACAACGACTGCGACGGAAGCTCGGACGACGCGCCCGTGGATGCCGGCGCCAGCTGCGGCAGCGACGAGGGCGCGTGCAGCGCAGGCGTCCAGGTCTGCCGCGCGGGCGCGCTCGCGTGCGTCGGCGCCGTCGGCCCCGCGGTCGAGGTCTGCAATGCGCTCGACGACGACTGCAACGCCATCGTCGATGATCGACCGAGCGATGCAGGCGTCCGCTGCGGCGCCACCGACGTGGGCGCGTGCGCGTTCGGCGCCACGATCTGCGTGTCCGGGGGGCTCGTGTGCGCGGGCACCACCGACCCTTCACCCGAGCTGTGCAACGGGATCGACGACGACTGCGACGGCGCGACCGACGACGATCCGATCGACGTCGGGCGGACGTGCGGGTCGGCCATGGGCACGTGCACCCCGGGCACCACCCGCTGCGTCGCGGGCGCCGTGGCCTGCGTCGGGGCGACCACCGGCGCGCCCGAGGTGTGCAACGGCATCGACGACGACTGCGACACGATCGTCGACGACGCTCCGTCGGACGAAGGCGGCGTGTGCGGAGAGACCGTCGGCGTGTGCGAGGAGGGGA
>CAIKNO010000187.1 GCA_903828805.1 uncultured Sandaracinus sp.
CGCCGCGGCACGCAGGCTCAGCCGGTCCGCACGCTCCCGTGGAGCGCGATCAACGACGTGACGCGCGCGGAGTTTGCCCGCGACCTCGCGCTCTGATTGGCCTCGCGCGCGCTGCCCGGCAGCGTGCGCTCACCAGCGCCCCTCGCACGACGTGCGACGGGGCCTGACGAGGGCGGTCCTCCGATGGAGGGCCGCCTTTCTTTTTTCTCGTCACGCGCGCCGCGCTCGTCCGCCCACGAGACACCGACCGCCTCGGTCTGTGCGCTTCGTCGTTGCACTTCGAACCCAACCCGCGGAGTCTGCTGCCGACATGGCCACGTCCGCCCGAACGATCCTGATCGGAGACGTCCACGGCTGCCTCGACGAGCTGGAAGAGCTGCGCAGGACGCTGTCCATCTCGGGCGACGATCGCGTGATCCTCGTGGGCGACCTCGTCGCGAAGGGTCCGGACTCTGCTGGCGTCATCGCCTGGGCCAGGGCGCACCGTGCCGAATCGGTGCTCGGAAACCACGACGAGGTCCTGCTCCGGTACGACGAGGCTCGCCGCGAGGACCGACGCGCCGACGACGCGCCCGAAGCCGTTCGCAAGACCGCACGAAAGCTCGACGACGACGACTGGGCGTGGCTGCAGAGCCTGCCGCTCCTCATCGCCATCCCCGACCATCACGCCCTCGCGGTGCACGCCGGACTCGTTCCCGGGGTGCCCCTCGCGGCCCAGCGACGCGAGGACATGCTCACGATGCGCTCCATCCGCGCCGACGGGACGGCGACGAAGAAGCTCGAGGACGGTGTCCCCTGGGCCAGCCTGTGGACTGGACCCGAGCACGTCTACTTCGGGCACGACGCCGTACGGGGCCTGCAGCGCCATCTCCACGCCACCGGTCTCGACACAGGGTGCGTGTACGGTGGACGGCTGACGGCCTTCACGCTGCCCGACCGTGAACTCGTGTCCGTGAAGGCCAGGCGCGCGTACGCCGAGCCGGGCAAGACGCTCGCCGCTCGGCAGGTCATCGGTCAGAAGAAACGGGAAGGCCGATGAACGGCGAACCCGAGGCCCCCGAGCTTGCGCGTCGGCTCGCCGGTCGCGTCGAGGACCTCGAGCGGGCGGGCGTTCTCGTCGTGCCCTTGACGCGCGCGCACCCCCGCATCGTCCGCGAGGCGATCGTCGTCCGCACGGCCGCGGGCGAACCGCGCGCGTACCTGAACGAATGCAAACACCTGCCAATCCCCCTCGATGCAGGGTCGCGGCAGTTCTTCGACCATGGAAAGACGGCGCTGATGTGCGGCACGCACGGCGCGCTCTTCCGACTCGAGGACGGGCGCTGCTTCGCGGGTCCTTGCCGCGGCGACAGCCTCCGGGCGCTGGAGGTCACCTGCGCGCCGGACGGAACGCTCTGGGTCACCGACCCGGGCACCGACCCAGCGGATCGCCCCCATCGCCGCTAGTACGTCCGGCGCGCCGAATCCGCGCCGAGTTCGGGTCTCAGACCCCTGCCCCTTGCGGGCCCTGACGCTCGTCCCAGGCGGCCCGCGTCCCGAGCGGACCCGCATGCGTCCACGGCTTGTCCTCGCTGCCGCGCAGCACGCCCCGACGCGACGTCAGCACCTCGGCTCCGGTGCGGGTGACGAGCAGCGTGTGCTCGAACTGAGCGGAGAGGCTTCGATCCCGCGTCACCACGGTCCAGTCGTCATCGAGCATCTCGGTCTCCCAGTGACCAATGTTGATCATCGGCTCGATGGTGAAGACCATGCCCGCACGAAGGCGGTTGTTGATGTGCCGCTGCCGGTAGTGCGGGATCTGCGGCGCCATGTGGAACTCGCGTCCGACCCCGTGTCCGACGTAGTCGCGGACGACCGAGCACCCCTGGCTGTCCGCGTGCGCCTGGATCGCCTCGCCGATGTCACCGATGCGGGCGCCATCTTTGACTGCCGCGATCCCGAGTTCGAGGCATTGCCGCGCGGTCTCGACGACCAGCCTGGCCTGCGCGCTCGGCTCGCCGACGTAGAACGTCGCGCTCGTGTCGCCGTGGAACCCCTTGAAGTAGCTGGTCACATCGACGTTCACGATGTCGCCGTCGCGCAGGATCTCCTTGCCGGGGATGCCGTGACACACGACCTCGTTGCGCGACGTGCACACGCTCTTGGGGAACGCCCTGGGGGCCCCGCCCGGCTTGTAGTTGAGCGGAGAGGGATACGCGTCGTGTCCGACGATGAACCCGTGCACCAGCGTGTTGACCTCCTCCGTGGTCATGCCGACCCGCAGGTGCTCCCCCACGTGCAGGAGCGTGTCGGCCGCGAGCGAACACGACGCGCGCATTCTCTCGAGCATGGAGGGCGTCATCAGCTCGACCGATCCCACGGTTGCTCCTCCGGCGCCGGGGCGCCGCTGCGGCGGTCTCTAGCGCACGGGGTGGGGACCCGCCAGCGTGGCAGCGCCAAAGAAAAACCCCCGAGACCGGGCGAGGTCTCGGGGGTCGAGGATCGGCATGCGGGGCGAGCGCATACCGGGAACGGGCCGCTCCCCAGGGGGGAGGAGTCGAGGAGCGGCCCGGAAATCTGCTCAGAAGTCGAAGTCGAGCTCGGAGGGCTGGCCGTCGAGGTCGTCGCTGCGCCGCTCGAGGTTGGCGTCTGCGTAGAGGTCGTCGAGGCTGAAGCCGACCTTCATGTCGCCTCGGATCTCCTCGCGCTCGAACTCCTCGATCGAACGGTACTGCTTCGGTCCACGCATCGTCTGACTCCTCCCGTAGTAGCAGTGGCGACTACTCACCACCACGTTTGCCTACATGTGTGACTTGGTACCACCGAACCCGGAGACCACAAAAAAATCGGCGCACATCGTTCGCCGCGCCGAGGACTGGCCACGGCGCGCGCGGGCCCTCGACGCCACGAAGGCCCAAGCAGGTTCCCCGGTTGAACGCACCTTCCGCCCCTGGTACACCCGTCGCCCCATGGCCGAGGTCCTCGCAATCGCGAATCAGAAGGGCGGCGTCGGCAAGACGACGACCGCCGTCAACCTGGCCGCCAGCCTCGCGGTCGCCGAGCAGCGGGTGCTGCTCATCGACCTGGATGCGCAGTGCAATGCGACGAGCGGGCTGGGCCATGCGCCGGCCGATATCGAGCGCGGCACGTACTCGGTGCTTCTCGGCGAGACGACGCTGGGCGAGACGACCCTCGGCACCGACCTGCCGAGCCTGTTCGTCGCGCCGGCCACGCCCGACCTCGCGGCGGCCGAGACGGAACTCGCCGAGGCGGAAGACCGCGCCACGCGCCTCAAGAGCGCCATCGACGCCGTGCGTGACGAGTACGACTTCATCTTGATCGACTGTCCGCCCTCGTTGGGGCTCATCACGATCAACGCGCTCGTCGCCGCCGATGCGGTCCTCGTCCCGATGCAGTGCGAGTACTTCGCGCTCGAGGGTCTCTCGCGTCTGAGCGGCACGATCGAGCGGATCCAGGGAGCGCTCAACGAACGACTCCGGGTCAGCGGCGTGCTGCTGACGATGTTCGACCCTCGGAGCAACCTCGCACGAGAGGTCGCCGACGAGGTCCGTCGTCACTTCCACGTCTACGAGACCGTGATTCCCCGAAACGTGCGCCTTGCCGAGGCGCCGTCGCACGGCAAGCCCGTGATCCTCTACGACGCGGGCTCCCGCGGCGCGCAGGGCTACCTGAGCCTCGCGCGCGAACTGCTCGGCGCCGGGAGTGAAGCTGCGTGAAACCGCCGACGGATCCCAAGAGCCAGGGCAAGCGGCTCGGACGTGGCCTCGACGGTCTGATCGGACCGTCTCCCACCGCGAAGGCCGCTGCGTCGGCCCCGCCGCGCGAGACCACCAGCGCGCCCATCGAAGAGGTCCACCCCAACCGCGAGCAGCCTCGGACCCGCTTCGAGGATGCGAAGCTGGAGGAGCTCGCGCAGTCCATCCGCGAACTCGGCATCCTCCAGCCCATCCTGGTCCGGAAGCGTGGAGCGGGCGGCTTCGAGATCATCGCGGGCGAGCGTCGCTGGCGCGCCGCGCAGCGCGCCGGCCTGCGGGACGTTCCCGTGGTCGTGCGGGACCTCTCGAGCCAGACGGCGTTCGAGTCCGCCATCGTCGAGAACCTGCAGCGCGAAGATCTCAACCCGGTGGAGACTGCGCGGTCTCTTCAGCGTCTGATCGATGAGCACGGCCACACGCAGGAGTCCGTCGCGCAGAAGATCGGCAAGGACCGAACGAGCGTCACGAACGCGATCCGCCTGCTCAAGCTCCCCGCCCCCGTGCTCGAGCGCATCGAGAACGGCGAACTCAGCGAGGGCCACGGGCGGGCGCTGCTCGGTGCGCCCTCCCCGGCGACCATGCAGCGGCTCGCGTCGCTCGCGGTCGACAAGCAC
>CAIKNO010000188.1 GCA_903828805.1 uncultured Sandaracinus sp.
GCACCACGAGCCCCCCCTCCATCGACTGCGCCGACTTCTTCGACGCGAACGGGTACAGCTCGGGGTCGCACTTCGTGACCATCTACACCCCTGTGCAGCGCGTCTGCTTCGAGCCGGACGACGATCTCTGGCTGGACACGGGCACGGGCACGTTCGTCCGCTCGGATGCGGGCGTGCGCCTCGCGCTCGATCGTTATTCCCCATCGGGCAGCACGGCGCTCGAGCAGCGGGCCGTGCTGATCCCGCCGGGCGCCGCGCCGAGGGTGGAGCGATGAGCCGCCGGGCGCCCGAACGTCGGAGCGGCCACGCGTCGCGGTCTGCGCGGCGCGCGGGCTACACGCTGATCGAGGTCATGATGGCGGTCGCCATCATGACCGGAGGTGCGGTCGGCCTGATGTCGCTCCAGCGCGCGAGCATCGCAGGCAACGCCGAGGCGCGGCAGATGACGACGGCCACCGAGGTGGTCTCGACGTGGCTCGAGCGGCTGCAGCGCGACTCGATCCGCTGGACGGCGGGCGGGCCGGGGGTGACCTTCGCGCCGGCGTTGCTCCTGAACACCGAGTACCTGCGGCTCGTGCCCGACCGCGCGACGCTCCCGACGTGGATTCGACCCACCCCGGCGGACGCCAACGAGTCCTGGGGTTTCGATCACTGGGGTCGGGACACGCGGGTGGTCACGGAGATGGAGTACTGCGCGAACGTGCGCCTGCAATGGGTGTACATGTCGCAGGCGATGCGGGCGGACGTGCGCGTGTGGTACGCGCGTCGCGGGCCGACGGCGAACCGGGTGGGGCTCGATGGCTGCGCGCCCGCGGCCGATCCGAACACCCTGACGAACCGACTTCGCGACTTGCACATGGTCTACGGCTCGACCGTCGTGCGTTGGAATCCGCTCTCGACCACGGCCGGGACCGGCTTCGGGGGAGGCGCACCATGAGCGCCCGCCCGGTCCTCGCGGGACGAACGCGGAGCGAGCGTCGTCGGGCGCGTCGCGCGGCCTTCAGCCTCATCGAGGTGATGGTCGCGCTGACCATCGCGGCCTTCGTCATCTCCACCGTCTACACGCTGGGCGGCGCCTCGGCGCGGCACTTCCAGCAGCAGCAGCGGGTCGGTCAGCTGCAGCTCGGCACGCGCCTGGCGCTGGATCGGTTGCGCCGCGACATCGAGCGTGCCGGGCTCCACGCGTCGCCGGACTCGAACCTGGAGCGGCTCTGCGGGGCCGGCGCGGCGCGGCGCGTCCAGGCGGTCCAGCTCTTCGACAACGACGCGGGTTCACGCGCGGCGCTGAACGGGTATGGCGGGGCCGCCAGCAACACGACCACCGAGGCGGACCGGCTGCGGCTCTTCGGGAACTTCTACACGTCCGACACCTACCTGGTGCGCTCTCTGAATGCGACCGGCACCGCGGCGTTCCTGCAGACGAACTGGCAAGGCTTCCGCCGCAGCTTCACGGACCAGGCAGCGACCACCGAGGCCACGTTCGTGCTGGACACCCAGGCGGTGCAGGACGTGTTCCGGATCGGGCGGATGATCCACATCTCGACCCTCACCGGGAACCACTTCTTCGTCACGATCAACAACGTGACGATCAGCTCGGGGACCGACGTCAGCATCGGCTTCACGCCCGGCCTCGGCATCGGCGGCGCCTGCGTCGGCGGGCTGGGGGAGGGTGCGCTGATCGCTCCGATCGGGGAGATCGAGTACGCGATCGCGGCGGCGGCTCCCGAGGCCATGCTGGCGCCCCGCGACGTCGCGGTCACGGGTCCGAACACCGCGCTCGTGCGGCGAGAACTGGACGGGGCGGGGCTCGTCCTCGCGCAGCGCACCGTGCTGGAATATGCGGTGCATTTCGATGTCGATGCCGTCGTGGACACGTCGGCCGGCATCGGGCTGCCGCCGGTCCTCGCGGTGGTCCGCGACAACGCCGCGCAGGTGTCGGTCACGGCCCGGCCGAGCCGGGTGCGCGCGCTGCAGGTCGAGATCGGGGCCAGGACGCCGGACCAGGAGCCGACCTTTCCGTGGGTGGCGCCGATCGCGGGGGCTCCGCTCTCGCGCTTCCGGGTGTTCTCGGACCGGCGCGGCGCGGCGCGGGTGCGCACGGGTCGGCTCGAAGTGAGCGTGCCCAACCTCGTCTCGAGGGGGATCTGATGCTGCCCACCGTCATGCATGCGTCCCGACCGTCGACCCGTCGTCTCCGCCGTCGCGGTGCGGCGATGCTGGTCGTGATGATGCTGCTGCTGATCGTCACGGCGACCGCGAGCTTCGCCATCCACGCGACCAGCGTCGAGCTGCGCTCCACCGGTCATGCCCGGCAGCGGATGCAGACGCGCTATCTCGCGGAGGCCGCGCTCGTCAGCACGATGACGATGCTCGAGCAGTCCGGCCCCGAGCCGCTGGGCATCGCCCTCGAGCGGTCGACCTCGGGGGCGGTGGTGCGGCGGCTCGCCCCCGAGGAGCCCCCGATGGCGGCGAGCACGGGCAACCACCGCGTGGAGATCACGAACTTCTCGGGCTCGGCTGGGGTCGTCGGGGCACCGATCGACACGACGGTGGGCCGTGAGTCTCTGGGCGTCGGCATGGGCTACACGCCCACGTTCGTGGTCGACGTCAACGATGGGTATTCCTTCACGGGCGCGATCGCCGGGCAGCGCGCCGATGGACTCGGAACGCTGCAGTACCTGGTGGCGACCTACACCGCGAGGGGCCGCACGCTGCCCCCGAGCGACACGTATTCACCGACGACGGCCTCGCTGGCCGCGACCCTGCGTCGCGGCACCCACGAATCCGCGATGAACGCGCGGGGCATCGGGATCAGCGGGCCGACGAGGCGACGATGAGGAAGGCGGACACGCGTATGCGAATCTCTGCAACGAAGCTGGTGGCGTTCTCCCTCACGTGGGCGGCGTGGATGTCCGTCGTGACACCGCCATCGGCGCACGCGCAGTCGGCGCCCGACATCCGGAGCATTCGCCCGTCCGTCATGCTGCTGGTCGACACCTCCGGGTCGATGCAGTACCGGGCCGGCTCGTCGAGCGGCGTGCTGCCGACGTGCACCGGCAGCGGCACGGGCTTGAACGAGCGAAGCCGCTGGGCGACCGTGCTCGAGGCGCTGACGGGCAGCTGGCCGACGTACACGTGCTCGTCCGACAGCCGGCGCACGTATACCGGCGCGGCCGACCAGTTCTACCCGCTGCCGCACTTCGTGGTGCCGGCCACGGGCCAGCAGACCGACGGCATCCTCGACACGTACCTCAGCCGCGTGAAGTTCGCGCTGATGACGTACGACAACCTCTTCGGCGTCCGGCGGACCGGTGACCCCGACACCTACCAGTACATGGTGCCCCGCACCGTGTTCGAGGCGGCCGGGTTCGCGGGTTCGTTCAGTCAGCTCGCGCCGGGCGACTTCTCGTACGGCACCCCGCGCGTGCTGGGCTTCCCGGGCTGCGCCGGCCAGTACATCGTCGACGCCGGCGCGCGCAACAACAGCGCGGGCGCGGGCGCCCTCATCCCGTTCGCGAGCGACGTGGCCGTGGTCGGGCAGACCGCGGAGGACCTCAACGCGCAGATCCAGACGCAGCTGATCTCTTCGCGGCCCTACGGCGCGACGCCGACCGCCGCGATGCTCGATGATTTCCGCTATTTCTTGCAGAACGACGCCTCGGTGCGCGCGGGCGCCGGCGGTGACCCGCTCGCGGCCTGCCGGTCGCGCTTCGCGGTGCTGCTCACCGACGGACAGCCGAGCGATCCCTACCGCGACAGCATGAACTGTGCGGCCTCGGGTCCGACCTGCCCGGCTGGTGGGTGCTCCTGCCCGTACGAGACCTCGAGCACGATCGCGGCCGACCTGTGCCGCTTCAACCCCGCGACGGGCAAGTGCGCGGGCACGCTCGCCGGCCTCTTCGTGGTCGGGTTCGACGTCGGCGATCCGGCGGCGCAGGCGGCCCTGAACGACCTCGCGAGCCAGGGCGGCACGACGCGCGCGCTGATGGCGACCGACCGGCTCACCCTGCTCGCGGCGCTCTCGTCGGCCCTCGATCAGGCCGCCCCCGGCACGACCACCCGGACGAGCCCCGCCTACGCGACCGGCTCGCAGTCGACCGGCTCGGGCAGCCAGCACGTGTTCAACTCGGGCTTCCAGGTGCCCGCGTCGAACGCGCCCACCGGCACTCCGTGGAGCGGCGTCCTCGACCGTACGCGCTACGTCTGCGACGCCTCGCTCGTGCCGCAGCGCCAGCCGCTCGATCCCGCGCAGGACAGCTTCCACACGATCCTGAACGCCCGCAATCTCACGTCCTCGCCGCGCGTCCTCTACACGGTGGCGACCAGCACGCCCGCGCAGATGACGGGCGTCGTCACCAGCACGACCGAAGACCTCGCCCCGATCTCCGCGCTGCCGAACGTCGGCGTGGGCACCGGCACGGGCTGCACCTCGGGTGCCGGCGCGGCCCCCGCGACCGCGACGCGGCTCGCCCTGAGCCGCTTCGAAGCGAGCAACACCGCCTTGACCCCGGACCACTTCGGCGTGCCGACCGGTGGCACCACGGCCGACCGCACGGCGGCCCGCAATGCGATCATCGACTGGGTGCACGGGCGTCCGGGCACCACGCGCGCGACGAATCGCTTCGGCGACATCTACCACTCGACCCCGGTGGTCGTCGGTCCCCCTCGGGCTGACCTCGCCGACGAGGGGTTCAATCTGTTCCGCCGTCGGGCGGACGTCTCGACGCGCCCCACGGTGGTGTACGTCGGGACCAACGACGGCGTTCTTCATGCGTTCGCGGCCGAGGCGATCACGACGCCGGCCGGTCGGGCCATCACGGCGGGCGAGGAGCTCTGGGGCTTCGTGCCGCCGAGCGTGGTCCCGCGACTGCGTGCCTCGATGGCAGGCCGCCAGGAGCTGCTCGACGGAACGCCCGTCGTGCGCGACGTCTTCTTCCGGCGCGTCCCGGGTGATGCGGTCACGGCCAATGCCGCGAACGCGGGCTCGTACCGGACGGTGCTGGTGATGGGCCAGCGCGGGGGCGGCAGCGCGTACTTCGCGCTGGATGTGACCGACCCGCTCAACCCCACGTTCCTCTGGCAGTTCACGAGCCAGAACATGGGTCAGACGTACGCGAGGCCGGCCGTCGGTCAGTTCCTGGTCGAGGTCGACGGCGTGGTGCAGGAGCGCGCGCTGGCGTTGCTGCCGGGCGGGCGCGGCGCGGCCGACGCGGCGCTCACGGCCTCCACGGGCGCGCTCGGCTGCGTGCCTCAGGGTGCCGGAGTGGCACCGGTGTCGGGCAACACCACCACCAGCCGCGCGCGCCAGCGCTGCTGGAACTGCCAGGGTCGCGTGCTGCACTGGGTCGACATCGCGACGGGCAAGGCGATCCAGACCCTCGACAGCCGCACCTTCAACGCGCCCCTCACGGGCGGCATCTCGCTGTATCCCGGCGACACCGGTACGGTGGCGACCCGCGCGTTCGTGACCGATGAGGACGGTGTGGTCTGGCGCGTGGACGCCAGCAATCCTCGCTATTCCGCCGTGACGAACGGTTGGTCGGCGCGCCCGTTCCACGACATCTTCTGGGACGGCTCGGCCGCCAGCGGCGTCGTCGGCATGGAGCCGCCGGTGATCTCGACCGATTCGAACGGTCAGGTCGTGGTCCTTCAAGCGACCGGCAACGCCGACGTGCTCGACAACGGCGGGGTGCTCAATCGGGTGGTCTCGCTGACCGAGAGTCTCGCTTACTCGACGGTCGCCGGGGCGACGGTCGGAGTGCCCACGACCGCGATGAACTGGGAGATCCGGCTGCGTCCGGGCGAGCTCGTGACCGGTCCGATGGACCTCTATGGGGGTTCGGCCTACTTCGGGTCGTTCGAGGCCACCTCGGGCACCGACGCCTGTCAGTACGGACAGAGTCGCGTCTGGGGCGTGAACTACAACACGCCGGGCGGCACGGCGCCGACGGGCTACAGCTCGGTGGTCGCCGGGCGCTTCCCGCGCCCCTCGATGGAGTCGACCGCGGGCACGGGCGTCTACGACGCGCACTTCATCGGGCCCTATCTGAACCAAATGGTGATGGGTGTGTCGGTGACCCAGCAGGTCACCTGTGTGAGCGGGACCGATGTGTTCGATCCGTACGTCGGGCGTCGATACGACGTGACGGGGACCGGCGGCGGAGCGTTCCAGCTCACGGCCCAGATCAGCGGCGGCACCGGCACCGGGATTCCCGGGGCGACCACGGTCCAGACGATGACGCGCACGCTCCCGGCCCCGACCGCCTATACTCGCGTGTACTCGTGGGTTCCCCAGGCCGACCTCTGAGCACGCCGCCGCGATGGCGAACCCCGCCCTCCGTGACACGGGGGGCGGCGGTGTCGATCTGCGTGCTCGCGCTGGGAGGCTGCGGGGAGCCCGAGGCGGCGCCGATGGCGGAGCGGGTGGCCGTGCTGCCTCCGACCGAGGCCGCCGTGCCCCCCGCGACCGAGGTTGCGCTCTACGACGACGAGGGCAACTTGCTCGGCTCGGGAGAGCGCCTCGCGGGGCTGGAGCTTCCGCGGGGGCTGACGCCGGCGTTGCAGGACGGCCGTCGCCACGTCTACCGCAGTGATGTGCCGATGGTCCGAGTGCAGCGATATTTCGGCGTGCGGCTCGTCACCGGCGCCGTGGACGCGCTGCCGACGGGCGGCGCGGTGTATCGGGACGCGGTGCCGCGCGACGTGCAGGGCGTGCCCGTGCGACTCGATGTGAGGGTCGAGCCGAGCTCGAGCGCGCCGACGCGGGTGGAGATCGTGGAGCTCGAGCCGCCGCCGGTCGGTGCGCCGACCGAGGCGGAGTCTCTGCGCCGCCTCCAGCAGGTGCTCGAACACGCGGAGTGAACGCGGTCGCGCGGACCACGCTCTGTGGATCCCGTCCGCGCGAGCCCATGCTTCCCATGGGTCATCGCTCCTCTGCTACTCTCCCGCCGCGCCGGATCCGTGCGCACGAGGAGAGATCGATGGCAGCGATCGATGCGATCGGAGTCGGGGCGCGGCAGGTGCTGCTCGACGTGATGATGGCGGTCGCATGGGCCGACCGGGAGGTGGCACCCGACGAGCGCAAGGCGGCGGAAGCCGCGGCCATGTCGCTCGGGCTCGTGCTGCCGGCGGACCACGACCACGGCACCTTCGGTGCGCGGCCTCTGCGGCTCGAGGACCTGAGCTTCGAGGCGTTGAGCACTCGCGAGCGCGAGCTCGTGTACGTCTGCGCGTCCTGGATGGCGCTCGCCGATGCCGTGGAACAGGACGCCGAGGTTCACCTGCTGCGGGCCCTCGGAGCGCGGCTGGGCCTGGAGGGTGAGCGCGCCGATTGGTTGCACGCGAGGGCGGCCGAGCTGCGGCAGGCCCAGGCCGCGGCGCCTTCGACCTGGTGGCGGGCGTTCGACCGGCTCGTCGTCGAGGCTGCGCGGGCCTTGCACACGGACGCTCGCTGAGCGTGGTGCCCGGGGTGCACCGCCGGACGATGGGCTGGGTCCGCGTCGCGGGGCTGCTCCTCGTGGGCTGGGGCGGCGCGTCCTGGGCCGGCGGCGTGCATGCGGAGGCGGCCGCCCTGCGTGCCAGGATCGCGCGGGTCGCCGAGGCGGCGGAGCGTGCGGGCGTGAGCGCCGTGCTCGACCAGGCGGTTCGGGCGCTCGTCGAGGCGGACCGCTGTCGCGTGCACGCCGACCCGGGCGGTGCAGAGCGGGCCGAGGCCATCGCCGAGGCTGCGGTCCTCGCGACCGAGCGGCGGGTGGCGGCGACACTGGCAGTGACCGCGCGTGACGCCGCGCGCGCGCGATGGGTCCGGCAGCAGGAGATGGCGGCGGAGGCGCGTGCTGCGCTCGTGCGCGCCCGGGCGGAGCGTGCGCGCCTCGAGGCGGAGGCGACGTCGTCTCGCGAAGGGCCGCGACAGGACACGGTGTCGCCAGCGGGCACGTCATCGCCGGCGTCCGCGGTGCCGGCAGGCGCGCCCGTGCCCGAGGGTGAGTCGTGAATCGGTGGGGTCTCTCGCTCGTGCTCCTCGCGCTCGCGGGGTGCGGGGGCGCGTCCGTCTCGGTGGGCGCCCGCGGGGCGACGACGGTCGAGACGTCGTCGATCGAGACGTCTTCGATCGAGGCCCTGCGCGGAGACGCGCCGGAGCTGGTCGCGTCGGCCGAACGGGCACGGGATGCGGCGGAGGCCCTCGAGGCCCGAGGCGAGGCGGCAGCCGCGTCGGACCGTCGTACCGAAGCGCGGCTGCTCGAGGACGCGGCCCTCGCCGAGCACGAGCGCGCCGACGCCGTGCGGGCCCAGGCCGAGCTCGAGCAGCAGACGATCGCCTCGGAGGAGCAGACCCTGCGGGACAGGGCGGAGCTCGACGCCCTCGAGGTCACCGTCCGGCGCGCGGCCGCGGCCCGCGTGGCCCGCGAGGAGTTGCAACGCGCGCTGGTGCGTGCGGAGCAAGACGAGGCGGCGCGTGCGTCCCGCCGCATGCGACATTCGGCGGGCGATGCGGGGGAGCTTCGCCGCGCCGCTGCGCTGATCGCCGACCACGCCCGGTGGCTATTGCACGCGGCCAGCGCGATGGGTGCGCCGGCGGACGAGGTCGCCCGGGTCGCTGTCCGGCTGGAACCGTCGGCCTCGGCCTCGGGGGCCTCGGCGCTGAGCTCCGCCGAGGAAGCGCGCCGCGACGCGCAGGCACTGCTCGGCGCCCGTCGTCGACTGCAGCCGGTGCTGACGGTCGAGGACGTGTCGTCGCTGTGCGAGGCGGCCGAGCTCGAGGGCTTCACGGTCGCTCGCCTCGAGCGTGGGCTCTCGGTCGAAGCGCTCGACGTCTTTCGTGCCGGGTCGGAGGTCTCGAGCCCGCTCGGAAGGGTCCGGCTCCGCAGGCTCGCAGCGCTCCTCGTCTCGTACCCGGTGGGGTCGATCGTCCTCGAACTCGACACGACGAGCGCCCGCGAAGAGGCCCTGTCCGCGCGCAGGGCCGACGTGGTGCGCGCCACCCTGGAGGCTGGGGGTGTGGCCCCCGACCGCACGACCGTTCGGGTCATGGCCGCCGCGACGGATGCGCCTGACGGGCGTGTCCGGGTCGTGTGGACGGCGTACGTGCCGACCTCCTGAGCCGGGAGGGCCTGCTCGACCACGCGCCGTGGGCTCCGCCGTCGTCCGCGCGTGGGTCTCGTCGCGCCCGACCTCAGCGAAGAATGGCGCGGACGTTCCGGGGAAGGAGTGGAGCCGACGCGAGCAGCGGGGCCATCGGCGCGCTGCTGAGCGTGTGAACGAAGAGCAAACGTTTGCCGCGTCGGGTCGTGCGTGCCTGGGCAAGGAGCGCGGCCATGGCCTTGGCGGTGTAGGACGAGTCGAGCGCCAGCCCCTCCGTTTCGAGGGCGATGCGTGCGGCTTCACGGCTGGCGCCCGACGCGACGCCGTAGCCTTCGCCGAGAAATCCCTCCTCGATCGTGAGGTTGTTCGCAGCGGTCTCGCCGACCGAGGGAAAGCGGTCGTCGATCTCGCGAAGCCGCTGGATCACGCCCCTCGAAAGGGCTGTCAGCATGGCCTTCGGGACGAGGTGCCGAGGGGTGACCCGGACCGCCACGACCTCCGTCATGACGCCCGCGGCGGCGAGGCCTACCGCCAGGCCCGCAGCCGTCCCTCCACTGCCGAGCGCGACGACGACCGCATCGGGCTCCGGAACGACGCCCGAGTCGAACTGACGACCGAGCTCGAGGCCGCCCTCGATCCACCCGAGGACCCCCGAGGCGTCGCTTCCGCCCGGGCCGATGACGAACACCTTCCGGCCCGAGAGACGCAGCTTCGCCACCACCCCGGCCAGGGCGACGGGCAGGAGCGAGTAGCTCCGGATCGGGTGAAGCACCGCCCCCGCGGCGAGGTCCGCGCGGAGGTTGTCCTCGACGTGGGCGCTCTGCTCCTGCGGCATGACGATGGCGTGCACCTCGAACCCGTGGGCCCGCCCGTACAGCGCGGTCGCCAGGACGTGGTGCGAGCCCGCCGCGCCGGTCGTCACGAGGGTGTCGGCGCCCTCGGCACGCGCCTGCCCGAGCAGGAACTCGAGCTTGCGCACCTTGTTGCCGCCGTACAGCGAAGCGGACAGGTCGTCACGCTTGCACCACACCTCGGCACCCGCGATGGCGGAAAGCCGGGGCATCGACGATGTCGCGGTGGGAAACGTGCCGAGCGGGATGTGCGGAATGGACGAGAGGTTCGGCCAGCGTTCGACCAGGAGCGTCATCGGGTGGCTGCAATGTACTCCCCGCGCGGCTCCGCCCGGGTCCCAAAAAAGCGCCGAGGCCGGCCTTCCATCGCGGAAGCCGGCCTCGAGGCGGGATCGGAGATGCGTGCACCCCCTGGGCTGGCCCAGGGAGGGCGCCGGTCACTCCTCGGTGCGCTGCTCGATGATGAACTGCACGCGGCGGTTGCGCGCGCGGTTGCCGGCCGTGAGGTTCGGCACGAGCGGTCGGGCCTCGCCGTAGCCCTGGGCGGTCAGGCGACCGGCATCGACGCCGGCGGTGATCAGCCACTGGCGGACGGCGTCGGCGCGCCGCTGCGAGAGCTGGAGGTTCGCGTCGTCGTCGCCGTTCGAGTCGGTGTGGCCCTGGATCTCCACCCGCAGAAGCTCGGGATGCCGGAGCAGGGTGTCGGCGAGCTCGCTCAGCAGGGCGGTGCTCTCCCCGAGGATGTCGGCGCTGTCCGTGCCGAAGTTCACCTGGCGACGGATGGTGATCTCACGGGCGCGAAGGGTGACGAGCGAGCGGCTCGGGCGCGCCACGATGATGAGCTCGGGGGTCGTCGTCTCGCGGACGTGGACGAGGAAGCTCTCCTGCGCGAGGAGGTATCCGGGCACGTCGATGCGGGCCATGTAGGTCCCGGGGGGCAGGCCTTCACGGGTGAAGTGGCCGCTCGAGTCGGTCGTGGCGGCGAACGCCTGCGGTCCGGTGATCTGGATCTGAGCGCCGGAGATCGGGCTGCCACCGTCGCTGTGAAGCGAGCCGCGGATCGCGCCGACGCGCGGCCGTGCAACCATCTCGCAGCGGAGCTGAACGTCGCCGCCCTCGGCGGGGATCGTCGCGTTGCAGCTGCCGTCGTTGTAATCGGGGTGCGAGAGCTGCACGGCCACGTTGCCCGGATCGAGCTCGTAGGTCGTGAAGCCACCGGTCGCGCCGGTCTGCTGGGCCGTGAGGTCACGGCCGACGTAGGCCACCGCGGCGCCGGAGACCGGCGTGCCCGAGCCCTGCTCGACGACGGTGCCGAGGACGCGGCCGCGGACCGGCGGCGGGATGCGGACCTCGACGCGGCGCTCCACTTCGCGCTCGATGCGCTCGACGCGCGGCACGGTGTCGAAGGCGTAGCCGAGACCGAGGATGACATCGTAGGGCGCATTGCCCGCGAGCTCGCGGACGAACGTGCTCATGCCGGACGTGCCGATGTCGGCGGCGAGCGTGATGGAGAGGCCGCGGACCGGCGGCAGCACGCGCGCGCCGAGGGTCAACGTGCTCGGGAACGAGTTGAAGCCCTGCCGCGCGAGGCAGCCGTCGTCGCCGGCGACCGGGCGGCTGCCGTCGGTCGGATCGGGGAGGTAGAGGCAGTTGTAGCCCTGGCGGTTCACCGGCGTGGAGAGGGTCCACTCGAGGATCGGACTGATCGTGAAGTCGGTCATGACCTCGAGCGGTGCTTCGAGGCCGATGCCGATGTGGAAGAAGTCCGTGCGGTTGATGCCGAGCGAGTAGCGCTCGAAGCGGGTCAGCAGCTGGCGGGTCTCGTCCGCGAAGGGGCGCGCGGCGTCGGCGCCGGTCGTCGGCAGTCCGGCGTAGCGGGCCTGCTCGACGTCGTTGGTGAGGTTGGAGCTGTTGTCGACGTAGTACTGGAGGTTCAGGCGCGCGATGAGGGGGATCGCGCTGTCGAGGTTGCGCAGGTCGGCGGTGAGGTTTCCGCGGATGCCGACCGAGGTGCTCCCGAGCACGAGGCCGATGTCGCCGACCGTGTTGAGGAGCGACAGGGACAAGTCACCGCCGACCGTGAGGAAGGGCAGGATGTGGTAGTAGCCCTTCACGCCGAGCCGCGAATCCCCGAGCACCTGGAAGAGCTGGGGCTGGGCCGCGGGGTCGCTCGTGGAGTTCGCGTAGCTCGCGATGGCGCCGTACAGCTCGAGGAAGTCCCACGGGCTCCAGCTGACCGAGAGCGAGCCGCCGATGTGCGAGTGGTCGGCGCCCGGCGTCAGGAAGCTGTTCGCGGAGAAGAAGTCCGTGAGCAGCTGGACCCGGAAGCTCTCCGACGGGCCCGAGCCTGCATCGACCACGTGGATGCCGCCGACCGAGCCGAACCAGGAATTGTGAAGGGGGAATCGTCGGGTTCGCCAGGCTTCGCTCGCACGATCGCGGAGCAGGTCGCCCGTCCGAACGCGGGCATCGCCCTCGGCCGGAACCGGCGTGCCGCGGCCCGGCGACGGGGCGGCCTCGGGCGTCTCCTCGGACGTCTCCTCGGCGTCGCCGCCGAACTCGTCCGCGTCGTCGTCCGCCTCGACCTGCTGGGCCGCGCGGGGTGCGGTGGTCGTCGCGCGGGGCGCGGCGGTCGTCGCGCGGGGCGCGGCGGTCGTCGCGCGGGGCGGCGCGGTTTCGACCGCTTCTTCGAAGGCGTCGTCGCCGAACTCGTCGTCCGACTGGGCGCGCGCGACGGTCGAACCAAGGGCCAAGGGGCTGGCGACGAAAGCCAGCGCCACGAGGCAGCGGACGAATGAGATCGTGATCGAGCAGGGCAGACGCATCCGAGGCTCCTTCTGAGGGGCGCGGTGGTTCTACCACACGTGGCAAGGCCTGATCACGCAACTGGCCGATTCTCGCGGCTCCGGCGAGAGGAATGAGGGCAGAGGAAGCCTCGACCGACCGCCGTCCGGGGCGGACTCACGGGGTCGGGACGAAGAGGGAGACCTTGCCATCCGGGGGGATCACCACCGAATGCGGAGGGCTCTCTCGCCCGTCGTCGGTCCGGGCTACGACGGTGCGGCGACCCGGCGAAACCCCTCGAATCTCGCAGGTTCCGTCGACCGTTCGACAGGAACCGAGGATCGCGCTGCCGTCGCGGACCTCGACCGTCGCCTCGGTCGTGGTCCGGTCGGCGCGGCGCAGATGAACCACCACCTCCGGCTCGGCCCGGACCATTGACGGCAAGCCGGCGACCACGAGCAGGGTGAGGACGGTTGCGAACGCCTTCGCCGGGGGCCCCTTCGCGCCCCGATCCCGGTCGCCGGATCCGGTGGTCACCACTCCTGCTCGTCGGCCACGTCGGACTCAGGCAGGGCGATCAGCGCGGTCGCCTCCATCGGCGGCACCGCGTCGTCCGTCGACACCGCGTCGTCCGCCGGCACCGCGTCGTCCGCCAACACCGCGTCGTCCGCCAACACCGCGTCGCTCGATGCGGACGCATCCTCGGAAGGGACCGAATCGTCCACCGGGATCTCTTCCGGCGGCGCTTCGAGCCCCTCGATCCCGGCGAGCTCGACGAGGCTCGAGATCTCCTCGACGGAGCTGACCTCGTCGACCGCGCTGACCTCGTCGGCGGAACGGACGTCCTCGGTGGCGTGGACGGCGTCCACGAAGGCCACCTCGGCGGCGACCGGCACGGAGATCGCGACGGCGGCGGCCATGGCCACCGATGCGGTCCGCGGCGGAGGGGCCGGCCGCTTCGGTGCGGGCGTCGACCAGGGCGCCGAGGGGGTCGGTGCGCGCCGAACCCACGCCTCGCGCTCGAGCGCGGGGGCGGGCGGCGCGGTCGGCGCCGGGACGCCGCGGAGGTCGTCGAACAACCCACTGGACTGCGCCGCGAGCGGCCGGGCTCGGACCGCGGGGGCCCACGAGGCGGGGTGCGACGTGCGGGTCAGCACCTGTCCGTGGAACTCGTGGGGCGAGGGAAGCTGGCCCGGCGTGCTCGTCGCATGGCGTTCCGCCGTGGACCGCGGCCGCGATGCGAAGGGCCTGGCCACTTCGAACGATGCGGACGAGACTTCCTCCACGGCGTCGAACGCGTCCAGGTCCATCGCCCCCGATCCCTCGATCGGCTCCGCCTCGCCGCCGTCCGCCGCGCGCTCCACCGCTGCGTGCTCCGCCGCGGGGAGCCCGTCGCCGAGGTCGTCGTCCGCGGCCGCGATCTCGAAGGGAGCGCTCGATTCCTCCGCGAGCGCGTCCATGGTCTCGAGCGGACCATCCTCGACCGCAGGAGCCGCCGCTGCAGCGTCCGCGGCCATCGCGGCGTCCAGCATCGCCTGCGGATCGGCGAAGGCCCGGGTCTGCTCGTCCTGACGATCGTCCCAGAGCGGCCCGTCGTCGGCGGGGGCGTCGAACGGCGCCCCGAGGCCGTCGTCGGCCGGCTCGGCCGCATCGAGCGCGCGCTGCTCCACCGCGCCCCCGGCGTGATGTTCTACCGCGCCCCCGGCGCGCTGCTCGACCGCGTCGAGCGAGACCTCGCCCGTGCCGGGACCCGCTGCGTCGTCCCCGGCGCGCGCCATCAGGAGCCGCTCGAAGAGGACGAGCGAGAGCGCGTCGAGCTGCAAGGCCTCGAGCACCAGATCGAACCGGTACTCGGGAGGGTAATCGTCGCCGTTGTCGAAGGCGGTCTGAACCGTCGCTCCGCCCTGCATCGCCGCGGAACCGTCGGCGAGCAGCACCGTGAACGCCACCGGGCTGCCGTCGGGCATGGGCTCCGAGGTGGGCAACATGAGGCGTTCCTCGTCGACTCGGGACGCGAAGTTCTCGATGAGCTCGGCGAGGTCGGCGAACGGCGTGTGGATCGTCAGCTGCGTCGTCATCGGCTCTCTCTCTGGGACGTGCGGGACGGAGTGGAGGAGGGCGCGCCCTCCTGCTTGCGGGGTTCGGAAAGGTCGAGCGGGCGGGTGCGGATTCCGGCTTCGTTGGCGGCCAGAAGCTCCTCGACGCGGGCCTCGGCGCGATCGAGGCGGGTCCCGCCCTCTCGGACGAGTCGGACGCCTTCCTCGAAGAGCGTGAGCGAGCGCTCGAGCGGCAGATCACCGCGCTCCAGCTCGCCCACCACATCCTGCAGGCGGGTCAGGATCGCCTCGAAGGCAGGCTCGGCTTCGACCGGATCGCTCATGACAACGAGTCGGGACGATGCCGCAGCGCGGCGGCCCGGGTCAAGCGAAGCCCGCGGGGTATACTGCGCGCCGATGTCCCTGCCCGACGACGACGCATCGGCCTCGCCCCTCGAACTGGCGTTCGATCCTCGACGGAACCGGTCGGCCCAGCCGGCGGGCCATCGGACCGGGCCGCCACCGGACCACGAAGACGGGCAGTCGGGGATCGGCGTGCCCGGCGACCCGCGCACGATGAGCGGGGCCCTGCGACGGGCGCTGCGCCCCCTGCTCGAGGGGACGTACCTCGAGATCAAGCAACGAAAAGAGTGGGGCGAGGTCCTGACCGGGTGGGAGGCGCGCAACCGCTACCACGTCCGGGGCGGCGAGGGTCACACGCTCGTGGAAGCCGAGGAGGAGGGGCACGGGTGGCTCGACGCGGTGATGCGGAACCTGAACCCGTTCCGGAAGATCTCCCTCGAGTGCGTGACGGACAACGGAATCGTCGCGCTCCGGCTCGAGCGCCCGTGGACGTTCTGGCTCACGCGCGCGGACGTGTACGCATGGGATCAGCGCGTGATGGGCGTGCTCGTCCAGCGCTTCACGTGGCTTCGCCGGGTGCTCGAGATCCAGAGCACGGACGGACAGGTGCTCGCCCGCATCGAGGGGCCGTTCTTTCGTCCCTGGACGTTCCTCGTGCAGAAGGACGGCCTCGAGGTCGGCGCCATCCGCAAGCGTTGGGGTGGCGTCGGTCGCGAGCTCTGGACCGATGCCGACACGTTCACGCTGGAGCTGCGGCCCGCGCTCACATGTCCTCGGGTTCGGCAGATGCTGCTCGCGGCGACCCTGCTGATCGATCTGACCTGGTTCGAGAACGGACGCCGCGGCCAGCGCCACGGCGTGATGGGGCTCTTCGGATCGCGCTAGCGCGAGGCGCGCACGACCCCGCGATGCGCGACCCCGCGCCTCGGGACCTCGGATGGCGCGAGACGTGCGCCGCGAGCCTCAGCCGTTGCTCTTCTGCACCGGGCGGAACGGATGGAGGAAGTTCGTCAGGCTCGACGAGTTGCGCGTCGACATCCACAACCGCCCTTGGCCCTGGAAGTTGCACACGAGCCCCTCCCCGGAGAGGAAGAGTCCCCGCAACCCGCCGACCTTCTGGACGGTGTACGAGAGACCGCCGGTGAACGCGACCACGTGGCCGGTGTCGCAGATGTACCCGCCGGGGCCGACGTCCACGGGGTGGATGCCTCCATACGAGGCGAAGAAGAGCGGGCCGGTGCCCGTGCACTTCAGCAGGAACAGGCCCTGCCCCGAGAAGAACCCGCGGGTGCCGCCCCACGCGGTGTCGAGCGTCACGCCCGGGGCGGCCCCGAGGTAGGCGCCCGAGTTCATGAAGACCGGCGTGCGCCCGTCCATGGACACGACCTCCACGTCGCCCTCGGGGGCCGGCGCGAAGAACAGGCGCTGCCCGGCCGCGCTCGCGGTGAACGTGTTCTGGAACACGCTCTCGCCGCCGAGGGCTTTCCGCTTCACGGCGGCGAGCAAGCCGCCTTGCATCGAGGTCTTCATCTCGATGCCGCCGTCGCGTGCGACCATCGCCGCGGACTCGCAGACCATCTGCTCGCCGGGGGCGTCGAAGGTCACCTGGACCATGGTGAAATCAGGCTTCTCGAGGAGGTCGTAGCGCATCGTCGGGTCTCTCCGCCGCGGGGAAGTCGAAGGGGCTGTTCGTGGAAGGCGCTCAGCCCCGGCGGGGCGGGAGCCGGCTGCCGACGGTGCGGCCATACTCCACGGGGTTTCGGGACTGGATCCAGATGCGGCCCTGTCCCTTGAAATGACAGACCAGACCCTCGCCCGACAGGAACGACGCGATCCAGCCGCCTCCGCTCTTGCCGACCGTGTACGTCAGGCCCGAATCCCACGCGACGAGATGCCCGGTGTCGATGACCAGGCTTCCGTCGCAGTCGAGCTGCGTGATGCCGCCGAACGCGCCGAAGAGGAGCTGTCCGGGGCTCTGGGCGGTGGCGCGCATGACGAACGCGCCCTCGCCGGAGAAGAACCCACGAAAGCCCTGGAGCTTGGTGTCCACCTGCACGTTCGGCGTCGCCGCGATGAACGAGCTCGACGTGAGGTGATAGCCCTGCGGCGTCATCTCCACGACCTGCATGTCCCCGCAGAGCGCGTGCGCGAGGAGCACCTCGCCCGGGGTGTTCGTCGCGGTGAAGGTGTTCCGGAACCAGCTCTCGCCTCCGAGCACGCGCTTCAGGCCGCCGAGGATGCCGCCGAGCATTCCTCCGCCGGGCGCCTGGGGCATGCCCGACTGCATCTGGATGTTCGGGGACATGCCGACCATGGCGCCCGACTCCGCGGTGATCTGCTCGCCGGGGTTCAGCAGGACGCGGGCGAGCGAGTGGGCAGGCCGGTAGCCGATCTCGATGTGCATCTGGGGGTCCTCGTCGTGGCGGTCGGGAAACAGTTCGCGCGCGTGTTCACTGCGGCAGGAGCGGCGTGAGCCAGCCCACCAGCGAGTTCAGGTTCCTGGACTGCACGTAGATCTTCCCGGTGCCCTGGAACTCGCACACGAGGCCCTCGCCGCCCGCGACGAAGCCGAGCAGACCGCCACCCGCGGAGCGGATGTTCATCTGGAGGTCGCCCTCGTATCCGACGAGGTGTCCGTTGTCGACCATGAAGGGGCCTCGGACCTCGACGACCTGCGAGCCGCCGTAACTGTTGAACCACACGTCGCCGGTGCCCGTCACCTCGAGCATGAAGGCGCCCTCCCGCGCGAGGATCGTCTTCCATCCCCCGAACTTCAGGCCGACCGAGACGTCACCGACCGACGCGAGGTAGGCGCCGCTCGAGAGCACGAGGCGCTCTCCGGGCGCGAGCCTGCGGTGCGTGACCTCGCCGGCCATGCCCGGCGCGACCCACACGCTCCCGGGTGCGGTGCCGTGGAAGTGGTTGGTGAAGAAGCTCTCGCCTCCGGCGAGCTTTCGGATGAAGGCGAGACAGACCGCCACGAGGAACCCGAAGAATCCGGGATCGCGGCCGGCGCTCATCTTGACGTCCATGGTCAGATGAGACGATCGGGCGACCATCGCGCCGGCCTCGGCGCACAGCACCTGACCGGGCAGGAGGTCGACCCGCAGGAGTGCGAACGAAGGGCCGTGGGTGATCTGGTGGGCCACGCTGGCGCTACCGCCCTGGGGGACCATCGGGTGCTGGTTCATGTCGCTCGTTCCTCGCTCGTCGACGTCGTCGCGCGCGACCGTATCCCAGCCGGGGGCGGTTGGGAATCGGGCCCATGAATCCAGCCGATCCTCCCGACGGTGCGCAGACCGTCCCGGGGTGGTGTACCGTCGCCCGATGCGCAGGGCTCTTCTCGTCGGATGGGTGTTGTGGATGGGTCTCGGCGCCGGTTGCACCGGGCGGACGGTGGTCGGCGGATCCGACGCAGGCCGTCGCGATGGGGGCGCGCCGCAGGATGCGGAGCCTCTCGATGCCGACCTCGGCGACGCGGGTCCGTCGGATGCCGCGGCGCCGCTCGCCGATGCGGGCAGCGCCCTCGACGCGGGCCGCCCGGACGCGGGCGCGGTGCTCGACGCGGGCCGCGCAGATGGTGGCCGCGCGGACGCGGGCGTCGGGACCGATGCAGGTCGGACGGACGCGGGCGTGCGGGACGCCGGCCCGCCGGATGCCGGCCCGCCGGATGCCGGCCCGCCGGATGCTGGCCGTCCCGACGCCGGGGCCGTGGATGCCGGACCCACGATGCCCGGCGGTGACGTGGCGTTCCCGACCGACGTCTCGACGTCTTGCTACGCGATGGGCGGGTGCATGCCGCTCGGCACGGGCGGGGGTGGGGTGCATTACGTCTCCGGCGACTCCCTCGAGGAGACGGTGACGTTCGCGGCCCCGTCGATCTCCGGCCTGTCTCTCTCCTTCGACATGGACGACCTGACGACGGGTTGCGCGGTCGGCGCCGTGAACACCTTCGCGGTGCTGGTGAACGGCACGCGGGTCGGGACCTACTCCTTCACGTCCGCCCCCTCGGGCACCGCCGTGGGACGCACCTCCTTCAACGAGCGCTACACGTTCGCGTCGATCGCCGGCACCGGCGCGGGCGACCGCTACACGGTGCGGTTCGAGGCGACCAGCACTGTGTGTCCTGGCGGTTCGTCGTGGAACTGGTTTGCGGGCGGCGTGGCCCGCGCCACCACGCCGTGAGGGCGGGCTTGCGGGTCCCTCGTTCCGTGCCGGATCCGACGTGATGCAGCAATCACTTGCATGGCACGGATCCTCGTGCGATGGTGCCGGCCCTTTCAGAAGGAGTCTTTCGTGAGCTCGGAGAATCCTGCGCAGCAACTCGGTGATGCGATCCAGTGCAAGCCCGTCGAAGTCGCCGTCGGCGAGAAGGGCGTCGAGCGCGCGATCAAGCATCTCAAGCGCAAGATGGCCGCGGAAGGCATCCTTCGCGAACTCAAGCGCCGTCGCCACTACATGAAGCCGTCGGTCAAGCGACGGAAGAAGGAGTCGGAGGCCGCGCGCCGCCGGCGCAAGCGCGAGAAGCAGGTCCCGGTTCGCTGAACCGTCCTGCCCGGGCTCGAGGCGCATGTCGGGGTCATCCCCGGAGCCCCTCATAGCCTCCGTCACGAAACGACTCACCCCGGGGACCCTACGGTCCACCGGGGTGTTCGTGTTTCGGGGTTCGTCGCGGTCCCAGCGTCTGCCGGGACCCGACGATGGTCGTCACGCCTCCACGGAGTTCCGGGGGCCGGCCGGCCGCGGCCGCTCTTCACCCGTGCGGACGAACTCGAACGCGAGGCCGCCCTCGGCGTTCCGGGTGACGCGCGCGGTCTGCCCCGCGACGAATCGACCTGCGAGGATGTCCTCGGCGAGGGGGTTCTCGAGGTGCCGCTGGATGGCGCGCTTCAAGGGGCGGGCGCCGAACACCGGGTCGTATCCGACCTCGGCGAGAAAGTCCTTGGCGGCGTCCACCAGCTCGATCCCGAGATCCCGCGTCTCGAGTCGGCCTTGGAAGCGTCGGAGCTGGATGTCGACGATGTCGCGCAGGTGGGCCGCATCGAGCCGCTCGAAGACGACCGTCTCGTCGAGGCGGTTGAGAAACTCGGGCCGGAACTGCGCCCGCAGATCCTCCAGGACGGCGCGGCGGATCTCCGCGGCGTCGTGCAGATGGAGCGTGTGCTGCGAGCCGACGTTGCTCGTCAGCACGATGACCGTGTTGCGGAAGTCGACCGTGCGGCCCTGACCGTCCGTCAGGCGGCCGTCGTCGAGCACCTGCAGCAGCACGTTCCACACGTCGGGGTGCGCCTTCTCGATCTCGTCGAAGAGCAGGACCGAGTAGGGCCGACGCCTCACGGGCTCGGTGAGCTGGCCGCCCTCCTCGTAGCCGACGTAGCCGGGCGGGGCGCCGATCAGCCGGGCGACCGTGTGCTTCTCCATGTACTCGGACATGTCGATGCGGATCATGGCGCGCTCGTCGTCGAACAGGATCTCCGCGAGGGCGCGGGCGAGCTCCGTCTTGCCGACGCCGGTCGGCCCGAGGAACAGGAAGCTCCCCACCGGTCGGTTCGGGTCGCCCAGCCCCGCGCGCGATCGACGCACGGCGTTCGACACCGCCACCAGCGCCTCACGCTGACCGACCACCCGCAACCGCAGCGCGTCCTCCATGCGAAGGAGCTTCTCGCGCTCGCTCTCCAGCATCTTGGTGACGGGCACGCCGGTCCACTTGGACACCACCGCCGCGATGTCCTCGTCGGTGACCTCTTCCTTCAGGAAGCTCATTCCCTGCTGAACTTCGGCGAGCTTGGCCCGCGCCTCCTGCACCTCTCGCTCGGCGGCGGGCACGTCGCCGTGCTGCAGTCTCGCGGCGGCCTCGTAGTCGCGGGTGCGCTGGGCCCGGTCGAGGTCGACCTTCAGGTCTTCGACGTGTTGCTTCGCATCGCGGATGGTCTCGATGAGCTCCTTCTCGCGGAGCCATTGCGCGCGCATGCCGTCGCGCTTCTCGCGGAGCTCCGAGAGCTCGCCCTCGAGCTCGCCGAGCCGCTTCTTGCTGGCGGGATCGCTCTCCTTCTTGAGGGCTTGCTTCTCGACCTCGAGCTGCACGAGCTTCCGCTCGACGAGGTCGATCTCGCCGGGGAGCGACTCGATCTCCATCTTCAGGCGCGCCGCGGCCTCGTCCACGAGATCGATGGCCTTGTCCGGCAGGAACCGGTCGGTGATGTAGCGGTCGGAGAGGGTCGCGGCCGCGATGATGGCCGCGTCCTGGATGCGGATGCCGTGGTGCGCCTCGTACTTCTCCTTGAGACCGCGCAGGATGCCGATCGTGTCCTGCACGCTGGGCTGACCGACGAAGACCGGCTGGAAACGCCGAGCGAAGGCGGCGTCCTTCTCGATGTGCTTGCGGTACTCGTCGAGGGTCGTGGCACCGATGCAACGGAGCTCGCCCCGGGCGAGCGCCGGCTTGAGCATGTTGCTCGCATCCATCGCGCCTTCGCCCGCGCCCGCGCCGACGATGGTGTGCAGCTCGTCGATGAAGAGGATCACCGCGCCCGCGGCCGCCTCGACCTCCTTGAGCAGCGCCTTCAGGCGATCCTCGAATTCGCCGCGGTACTTGGCCCCGGCCACCATCGCGCCGAGGTCGAGCGAGAGCAGGCGCTTGTCCTGCAGGGACTCCGGTACATCCCCCTGCGCGATGCGCTGGGCGATGCCCTCGACGATCGCGGTCTTGCCGACGCCCGGTTCGCCGATGAGGACCGGGTTGTTCTTGGTGCGTCGGGACAGGACCTGGATGACCCGCCGGATCTCCTCGTCGCGGCCGATGACGGGATCGATCTTTCCGTGGCGCGCTGCCTGCGTGAGATCGCGGGCGTACTTCTCGAGCGCCTGGAACTTCCCCTCCGGTTCCGGATCGGTGACCCGCTGCGCGCCCCGCACCTCCCGCAGCGCGCCGAGCAGCGCATCGCGCGTCAGGCCCTTGGCGAGGAAGAGCTTCTGGAGCTCGTCGTCGCGCTGCCGCGTCACCGCGAGCAGGACGTGCTCGGCGCTCGTGTATTCGTCCTTGAGCTGCTCGGTCTCGGTCCACGCCTCCGTGAGCAGCATCCGCGTGCGGCGGGCCAGCGAGGGCTCCGAGCCCCCGCTCACCTTGGGCATCTTGGCGAGCCGCTGACGCAGCGCCTCCACGAGGGGACGCACGTCCGCCCCGGCCTTCTGCACGATCGGCACCGCGACGCCGCCCTCCTGGGACAGCAACGCGAGCACCACGTGCTCGGGATAGAGCTCGGGGTTGCCCATCTCGTTCGCGACCTGCTGCGCGGCCGCGAGGCCCTCTCGGGTCTTGGTGGTCAGTCGATCCAGGCGCATCGCACTCCCCGTTCTTTCGACCGCGCGTGGGAGCAGACCCGGCGGGACGTCGACGACCGCGTCCGCTCCGCTGACCACCGCTTCGGCCCACGGAAACTAAACACGGGATCGAGGCGGTCAACGGGCCATCTTCGACGGGCGGGCGTGGCGGCGCTTGCCAGTCCCTCGGCCCACGCGCTAGGTCCCCGTCCATGTCGTCGTCCCCCGCTGCCGTCCTGCTTCGCGCCGCCTCGCTCATCGCCGCGCTGAGCGTGGCCGCGGCGGGTTGCGAGGGGGCCACCACGCGCGTCGATCGCAGGTTCGCGACGCCCGAGCGCACGGTGCACACGCTGCTCGAGGCGTACGACCTCGACGGCCTCTCGCAGGATGCGATCCGGGGGCGCCTCGCCGCGCGGGAGCGCTTCGTGCTGCGCGACCGCGAGGCCTACGAGGGATGCTTCGCCGACTTGAACGGCGCGGCGGCCGAGGGCATGGCGGGGTGGGTGCTCGGCGCGCTCGCCGCGGGACGTGACGAACTGCGGACGGAGATGACCCCCGTGCGTGCGACCGTGTCCCCGCGCGAGGGCGTCCGGATCGTGATGCGGTCCGACGCCGGCGCGTGGCGCATCGTGTTGAGGGAGAGCGTGCCCGCGGAGGTGCAGCGTGGCCTCGCGACCCTGGCCGCCCGCGCCGAAGAGCAGGCGCGCCGCCGCGGACAGGAGTGAACCCGGCGCGGCGGTGCCTTCGTTCAGAGCGTCCAGCCTCCGTCGACGACCATCGTCGCGCCCGTGGTGTACGCCCCGGCGTCGCTCGCGAGCAGCAGCGCCATCCCCGCGATGTCGATCGGCTGCGCGACCTTCTTGAGCGCGGTCCGGTCCATCACGAACTGCAAGATCTCGGGGTTCGCGGTCAGCGCCCCCGCGAACTTCGTATCGACCAGCCCCGGGGCGATGGCGTTCACCCGGATGCCCGCGGTCCCGAGCTCCATCGCGAGCGTCTTGGTCATCGAGATGACCGCGGCCTTGGTCATGGCGTACACGCCCTGCAACGGCATCGCGAGCAGCCCCGCCACGCTCGCGACGTTCACGATCGAACCCGGCGCGCCCCGGGCCATCAGGTGCTGCGCGACGGCCCGCGTCGCGAAGAAGTAGCCCTTCGTGTTGACCTCGAAGGTCTTGTCCCACGCGGCCTCGTCGATGCTCATCATCGGGCCGAAGTACGGGTTCGTGGCGGCGTTGTTCACCAGCACGTCGACCTTGCCGAAGCGGGCCACGGCGGCCTCGACGAGGGCCTCGACCTGATCCCGCGATCCGGTGTGGCACGCCTTCGCGAACGCGTCTCCGCCGTCCTTCCGGATCGAGGCGGCGACCGCCTCGAGGCCCTCGATCTTGCGCGATGCGAGCACGACCTTGGCCCCATGGGAGGCGAAGGTTCGGGCGATCGACTCTCCGATGCCCCGGCTCGCGCCGGTGACGATGGCGACCTTGTCGCGAAGGTGAATCAGCGGCTCCACGTGTCCTCCTCGGCCCGAAGGCGCGCGCCATCATAGCGGCGGACGCGTCCCGCTGCTGCGTGGGCTATCGTTCGGCTCGATGCCCGCCCGCGCCCCTGCCGCAGCCGATGGCTCCGGAGCCTTCTCGTGATCGCCGTCCGGGTGCTCTTCTTCGCCGCGCTGAGGGAGCTCGCGGGGGCCTCCGAGCAGCGGGTCGTCGTTCCTGCGGGCACGTCGATCGGCGGTTTGCGAGTCCATCTCGAGTCCGAGGTGCCGACGCTCCGGGGCCGGCTCGGGACCGTGCGGTTCGCCTGCAACGAGCAGTTCGTCGAGGACGCGATCCGTCTCGAAGAGGATGACGTGGTCGCGCTGATCCCCCCCGTCGGTGGGGGCGCGTGACCTTCGTCTTGCTCACCCGTGCGGCGCTGCGTCCACACGAGATCGTGGACACCGTGCGCCATCCGAGCGCGGGCGCGGTCGTCACCTTCGAAGGGGTCGTGCGGGACCACCACGAGGGCCGCGCGGTCACGAGGCTGGAGTACGAGGCCTACGACTCGATGGCCCGCGCGGAGATGGCCCGCATCGCCGACGAGGTGGAGACCTCGATGGTCGGCGTTCGCGTCGCGTGCGGTCATCGCATCGGGACGCTCGAGGTCGGCGAGGTCGCGGTCGTCTGTGCGGCCAGCGCGCCCCATCGAGAGGAAGCGTTCTCCGCGTGCCGGCGGCTGATCGACGAGCTCAAGCACCGGGTGCCGATCTGGAAGCGCGAGCACGGGCCGGACGGTGCCTCGTGGGTGGGGTGGGTGGACGCGCGCTGCGGGCATCGCTGAGCCCTCGCGTCGCCACCTCGCCGCATCGCTGTGTCGCCGCCTCGCCGCGTCGCCTCGTCGCCTCGTCGCCTCGTCGCCTCGTCGCCTCGTCGCCGCCCGGTCGCGGGCCCGTGTTAGATTCGTCGCCATGCCTTCCTCGTTTCGCTCGGTCTTGCTGGTCGCGTGGGCCCTCGCGGCGTGCGCGCCGGCCCGAACCCTCGACCCCGACGAGACCGAACCGGTCCGCATCGGCGTCGTGCTGGCGCTCTCGGGAGACCTCGGTGGACCCGGCTCCCACCGCCGCGACGCGGTGGCCCTCGCGGCGCGTGAGATTCAGTCCGCGGGCGGTGTGCTTCCCGGTCGCGGCGTCGAGCTGGTGATCGGGGACAGCGAGAGCGATCCCGACATCGCCGTCGGGGTCGCCCGCGACGTCGTCGCGCGTCGCGTCGCAGGGCTTATCGGCGACTCAGGAAGCAGCAACAGCCTCGCCATCTATCAGGGGGTCACGCAGCCGGCGGGCGTGATCCAGGCGAGCGGCAGCTCGAGCTCTTCGCGCTTGACCGAGGTGCAGCGCGCGCTCGATCCGAACGATCGATGGTTCTACCGCACGGTCCCCTCCGACAGCGCGCAGGCCCCGATCCTCGCGGACGCCATGAACGAGCGCGGCTGCGCGCGGCCGGCGCTGGCCTACGTCGACAACGACTACGGGGTGCCGTTCCAGCAAGCGCTCCGCGCGGCGCTCACCGGCACGGTGGCCGCGTCCGTCGCGATGACCGATGGGCGCGCCGACTACTCCGCGGAGGCCCGGATGCTCGCCGCCGCCAACCCCGACTGCATCGCCGTCGTGGCCTATCCCGGCTCGGGGGGGCGCCTCCTGCGCGCTTGGTCGCTGCTCTCGATGCGCCCGACCGTCCGATTCTTCGGCACCGACGCCCTGCGGCAAGAAGCGTTCGTGACCGAGGCGGGGGACCCCGCGATCCTCGACGGATTCCTCGGCACGGCGTCGATCACGGATCCGAGCAGCCCGTCCTACAACCAGTTCGCGCGGGCCTACGAGGCCACGTTCTCGAGGTCGCCGTCCACGTACGACGCGAACTTCTACGACGCGGCCGCCGTGCTCATGCTCGCGATCGCCATGGCCGGCTCCACCGACTCCACGCTCGTGCGGGAAGCGCTCCCGCGCGTCAGCGACTCGACCGGCACGGTCGTGTACGCGGGCGATCTCGCCGGGGGCCTGCGACTCATCCGGGGGGGGCGCCCCATCAACTACGAGGGCGCGAGTGGGCCTATCACGTTCGACGAGTTCGGCGATGTGCAGGGCGTCTTCGAGGTGTGGGAGTTCGAGGCGAGCACCCGCATGTTCAACCGCATCGACACGATCTTGCCGCCCAGCTGAGCCGCGTCCCGGCCCCTCGGGACGGGCGGCTCACGGGAGCAAGAACGGCGTGATGTCGATCGCGCCCGCCGCACCTGGCGCGGCGAGTCGAGCCTGGAGCGCCCGGAGTTCCCGCGCCTCGGGCTCGAGCGTCAGACCGCGCTCGACCGCCTCCCGCGCTGGTTCGACTGCGCCCGCCCGCGCGAAGTAGAGCCCGTCCATGTACGCCGCCCACAGCCGCTGATGGCGCGTCTCCGGATCGTCGAGGTCGTCCTCGATCGCGAGGTCGAGTCCGGCGAGGGCCGCGCGTCGCCGGGCCACCGCCTGGGTCACCTCGGCGCGCGTCGTCCCGGCATCGGACACTTCGTAGTAGAACGTGCCCGGCGTGAGGGTCTCGAAGAGGGCAGGCTGCACCCGTGCGTCGAGCTCCACCAGCACCGGCCGCTGCGCGGCCAGCGATTGGAGGTCGGCCTGACGCAGCTGACCTTCCAGCAGGTAGCCCGCCAGCAGCTGCGTGAGCCCGGGGTCTCGGGCGAGGAGCTGCTCGACCATGCCCGGGTACCCGAGGAACGGGATGGGCACGAGCGTCACGTCGGGGCGCGGCTGTTCGGTGGCCTCGAGCTCCCAGTGCCGGAACACCGTTTGCGGAAGGTGCGCCAGAACGACCGCGCGGGGCGGAAGCGACCGGACGCGGAGGTCATCGAAGTCGTCGGTGGCGTGGAAGTGTGCGAGCGAGCTTCGCTCTCGGGCCTCTGCGAGCGGTGAGAGGCCGAGCGCGGCCACCGCCCACACGACGGCGGTCAGCGCGATGCCGGGGCGTCTCGCGTCGACCAGCTGTCCGAGCACCGCCGCGAGCAACGACGCCCCGAGGGCCGTGATGCCCATGAATGCCGGCAGCAGGTAGCCGAGCGCGTCCGGGTTGCCATGCGAATGGCCCATCCACGTCCGGCCGAGGCACGCGAATCCCGCGAGGGCGACCCAGATCCAGCCGATCCGGCGCGCTCCCGGCGTCCTCAAGATCGCCCATACACCGGCGAGCGCCATCACGAGGGCAGCCCACGGAACGTTCTCGATCACCGAGAGCACGACCTCGAAGAGCCGGTCGGCCGGGCCTGCGGTCGAGGCGAGGTCGGCGTGCTGGTAGGCCCGCGCGCTCACCACCCACAGGAAGGCGTCGAGCGTGGTCGGGTGTCCGAGGTCCACCGGTGGCGACGTGCCCGAGCGCACCGGCAAGTACGCATACGCGCAGAGTCCGGCACCGACCGACAGCGCTGCGACCGCGAGGGAGCGGGCTCCCCGCGCGCGGTAGATCCGCGCGGCGGTCGGGGCGAACGCCGGGAGCGCGAGCACCATCATGAAGTGGTGGTTCGCGAGCCCCAGGCCCACGGCGAGCGCGGCCGTGCCCAGACCGCGCACGTCCCGGGTCGGCCATGCGGCCTCGAGCTTGACCATGCGCTCCACGGCGATGGCGATCAGCATCGCCTGCAGGCCGTAGACCTCGGGCCGCACGGCCTGGAACCACCACGCATGCGAGCAGGTGGCCAGCCAGGTCGCGCCCAGCGCGAGGGGGATGGACAGCCGGTCGTGACGCACGCCGAGGGCCCGCACGGTGGCGTCGATGGCCGAGAACAGGAAGCCCCCGGCGACCGCGGCGCAGAGCGCCTGGGCGAGGGCGACCCTCAGCGCGAGCGGGCCGAGCGGCACGAACGTCAGCGCGTGGCCGAGCAGGGCGGCGAGGGGATGCCCGGGGGGGTGCGCGATGTCGAGTTCCACCGCGCTCTCGACGAATTCACCCGCATCGAGCCAGTACGCGTGAGGCGAGGCCGTCGCGAGGTACGCCGCGAAAGGCATGCCCGCCGAGAGCGCCGTCGCGACGAGCGTCGTCGCGGGATCGCGTTCGGTCTTGGGCAGCAGTCCCATCGGGGCGAGGATGATCCCAGACGCGGAGCGGGAACGCGAGGCCGAAGCGTTCTGGCCCGATCCCCGCGCGTCGTCAGGGCGCCGGGGGCGAGAGGGACACGCGGTCGCGCCCGAGGCGCTTCGCGTCGTAGAGCGCGCGGTCGGCCGCCCCCACGAGACGGGCGACGTCGTCGTCGTCTCCGAGCGTCGAGACGCCCGTGCTGATCGAGAGCCGCCCGAGCGGCTGACCCTGGACCGCCGGCATGGCGATGGCCGCGACCCCGTGACGCAGCTTCTCGGCGACGAGAGCGGCCTCGGCCGCGTCCGTGTGGCTGAGCAGGACGACGAATTCCTCGCCGCCGGTCCGGGCGACGGTGTCGGTCGCGCGGACGTGGGACGTCAGCACGCGCCCCACCTCGACGAGCACCGCATCGCCCGCGGGATGTCCGCAGCGATCGTTGAGCATCTTGAAGTGGTCGATGTCGATGGCGAGCAGCGAGAGCGGGTGATGGTACCGGTGGGCCTCGGCGATGGCCTGTTCGGCCCGCTGCGCGAAGTGCCGACGGTTCGACAAGCCGGTCAACGGGTCGTGCGTCGAGAGCGCCTCGAGCTCCGCGAAGAGCTCCGCGTTGCGGATGGCCAGGGCCACCTGGTTCGCGAGCGCCTCCACGTAGCGGATCTCCACATCCGTCAGCGGATCGGAGGCCGGACGCGTCAGCGCGAGCATGCCGATGGGCGCGCCCTGGAACAGGATCGGGGCGGTCAGGAAGCTCCCCTCACGCTCGACCTCTCCCCAGAACGCCAGGTAGTCGGGGTTCTGGGCCACGTCGTGCACGACCGTCGTCTGCGCGGTGGCCGCGGCCGAGCCGGTCAACCCCTCGCCGAGCCGGAGCGAGCGCCCGACCACCGCGGCGGGGTTGGCGAACCCGTGGCCCGCGCGCACCGTGAGCGTCCCGTCGTCCTGTCGGAGCAGCACCGCGACCTCGCGGCATCGAAGCGTCTCGGCGAGCCGCCGGGCCAGGGTCCCGAGCACCGACCCGAGGTCGTGGCTCATCACGGTCTCCCGCAGCACGTCGAAGAGGACCGCCCGCTCCCGCAACCGCTGCTCGAGCAGCCGACCCTGCTCCGCGAGGGCCTCGGCGAGGCGGCGCTCGCGCTCGCTCGACTCCGCTTCGCGGCGCGCGACGCCGCTGGTGGCGACCATCCGCTGGGCCAGGAAGCGCGACGACGCTTCGAGCTTGGCGGTCCCTCGATGGACGCTCAGGAACGCGGCGCAGGCGCCGCCGAGCGCCGAGAACGCGAGCGCCGTCGCCGTCGCCGATGCAGACGGCACCCCGAGGGCGTGGAGCCCCAGCGCGGTCAACGTGCCAGAGGTCCCAGCGGACGCGAGCGCCCACGCCGCCGCGGACCTCGCGATGGCGCCCGACCTGGCCGGTCGCGCACTGCCCGCGCTGCCACGCAGTCCCCTCACGGCGCGTAGGCCCTGTGCATCCCCACCCGACACCGATGCCACCACGAACATTCCCCCCGGAGCGACGAAGCCCCGGTCGCATGCCTGCGGCCGGGGCCACGTCCTGATGGCGACGAGTGGAATCGAACCACTGACCTAGCGCGTATGAAACGCCCGCTCTAGCCGACTGAGCTACGTCGCCATGCGCCTGCGGGATGACCGTGAAACGAGCACCTCGAAAGCGCGCGGGAGTATTGAGGAGACGTGGGTGGTGCGCAAGGACGAATCCCTCGTCCCCTCTCGAAGTCCCTCGACGGCATTTCGGAGTGGTCTCCCCGGACGACGTCGCGGGGCGCCGAGAGATGGACTAGAACCTCAGCCGTCTCTCGCGGAGGAAGCTCGATGAAGCACGCTCGTCTCGCCCGGACTCTCTGGCTCTCGCTCGTCGGAGCGCTCGCGCTCCCGGCCCTCGTGTCGCTCTCGGCCGCGCCGGTCCACGGCCAGGATGACGACGCCGCCGGGCCGAGCGACGAGGCGATGCCCGAGCCGCCACCGCCGGTCACCTCGGGCCGCGGTGCGCTCGAGGCCGTGGTCGGCCAGCGCGGCATGACCTTCGAGATCGTGGGCAAGGCGCGCCTCGTCGTGCCGCCCGGTCTGCCGATCGGGAACGCGCGCCGGATGCACGTGGCCGAGTCGCGCGCGCCGTTCCGACCCACCGACGTGGCCCCGGGTTTCCGGCGCCTCGGCCCGATCGTCGCGTTCGACGGCGCGGTGAACGCCACGTCGAGCCCGATCACGTTCGCGGTCCGGCTGCCACGCGACCCGTCGCGCGAAGGTCTCCGCATCGTGCTCGCGATGGAGCAGGCGGCGATCTGCCACGACGGGGCGACCCCGCTCGCGGGCGCGGGCGGCCTCTGCTCGGGCTGGGAGCTCGTCGCGGCCCGTTGGGAGGCCGGCGAGCTTCGCGCCGAGCTGCCCTCACCGGGCGGCTACCGCCTCTCGTTCGGGACGGTCCCGGCGGACGCGCCGCGCTGACGGATCGCGCGACCCCGGCGCGCCGAGGGGCGGTCGCTCCGCGGTCGTCAGTCGGGCTTCCGGTTCGTCGTCCATCTCCACGTGGCCCAAGGAGATTTCTCGTCCGCTGAGGCGCGCTCGCGCCGGGTCTCCGAATCACCGGGGATCACGTCTGCCGCCACCTGCAGGCCGTCCCGCCGAGGGCGCAGCGGAGGGGCCGCGACGGTGCGCGACGTCCCGAATCGAATCGACTTTCGACGGGTCGGCGCCTCCGATCCGGGACGGGCGTCGGGCGTTTCGAGCGCGTCGGGCCGTCGGGGCAACGTCGTTCTCGATACGCCCTCGTCGGCCGGCGGGAGTCGCGCGTGATGCGCGCGCAAATGACGGAAATTGATGGAGAAAGTGGAGTTCCGAAAATGCCGGCGCGAGCCCTCTTGACCGGCACCCCAGGACCCGCGTATCCCCGGGACTCGCCACCAGCGGTCGTGGAGTCGGTTGGAGGCCGTCCCCACCCGTTGTGTGCCTATGAGGGTGGCCGTAGGTGTTTGACTGCGGCGCGAGGGGTTCGTTCGTCTTCGCGGCCGGGGTTCAGGAAACGGATCGACGCGCGCTTCGCTGGATGAGGTGGCGTCGGTGACGACGGGGCGACCGCGTGGTCGTCGCGCCGGACGGGGGTCTCGTGGTGTTGGAAGCACACGCCCTTGCAGGGCGGGAGGGTGGCTGTGTCCGCAGATATTCGCGTGGTGGGTGGCGTGACCGGTTTCTCTGACGAGAAGTCTTCGGCGGCGGCGCAGAGCGAGGAGCGGAGCCTCGGCGCGGACGAGCGCGGTCTGCGGCTCTCCCGGACGTGGACGCGTGCGGGCGTCGACCCTCTCGACGAGGTCGTCTACGAGCACCGCGACAGCGTCATCACCAACCCGGACGGCTCGATCGTCTTCGAGACCCGCGGCGCCGAGATCCCGGAGTCCTGGTCCCAGCTCGCCACCGACATCGCGGTCTCCAAGTACTTCCGGAAGGCGGGGCTGAAGGGCGACCCCAAGACGAGCGAGACCAGCGTTCGCCAGCTCGTCACGCGCGTCGCCAAGACGCTCCGCGAAGCCGGGGAGGCGCAGGGCCAGTACTTCGCCACCAAGGACGACGCCGACGCCTTCGAGGCGGAGCTGACCTACCTGCTCGTGACGCAGCGGGCGGCGTTCAACTCGCCCGTGTGGTTCAACCTCGGCCTCTACCAGCGCTACGGCATCGAGGGCCAGGGCGGAAACTGGGCGTACGACACGCGCCGGGAGGACGTCTTCGAGACCACCAACGCGTACGAGCGTCCGCAGTGCTCGGCGTGCTTCATCCAGTCGGTCGGCGACGACCTGATGGGCATCTACGACCTCGTGAAGAACGAGGCCCGGCTGTTCAAGTACGGCTCGGGCACGGGCACGAACTTCAGCCACATCCGCGGTCGGCAGGAGAAGTTGAGCGGGGGCGGCACGAGCTCCGGGCTGATGAGCTTTCTCGAGGTGCTCGACCGCGCCGCGGGCGCGACGAAGTCGGGCGGCACCACGCGGCGGGCCGCGAAGATGGTCTGCCTCGACATGGACCATCCGGAGATCGTCGACTTCATCGAGTGGAAGGTCCGCGAGGAGCGCAAGGCCAAGGCGCTGATCGCGGCGGGCTATGCGAGCGACTTCAACGGCGAGGCCTACCACACCGTCAGCGGGCAGAACTCGAACAACTCGGTGCGCGTCTCCGACGAGTTCATGCGCGCGGTCGAGCAGGACGGCGAGTGGCAGACCACGATGCGCACGACCGGGGAGGTCGTCGATACCTATCGGGCGCGCGACCTGTGGCGGAAGATCGCCGACAGCGCCTGGCAGTGCGCCGATCCGGGCATGCAGTACGACACCACGATCAACGCGTGGCACACGTGCGCGAACACGGACCGGATCAACGCGAGCAACCCGTGCAGCGAGTACATGTTCCTCGATGACACGGCCTGCAATCTGTCGTCGATCAACCTCGTGAAGTTCATCGACGCCGCGGGCCGATTCGACGTCGACGGCTACCGTCAGGCGATCCGCGTGTTGCTGATCTCCCAGGAGATCCTGGTCGATCACTCGAGCTACCCGACCAAGCGGGTCGCGAAGAACAGCCACGACTACCGGCCCCTGGGCCTCGGCTACGCGAACCTCGGGACCCTGCTGATGCGGCTCGGCATCCCGTACGACAGCGACGCGGGCCGCGCGTGGTGCGGGGCGCTGACGTCGATCCTCACGGGCCACGCCTACTGCACCAGCGCGGAGATGGCGGCGACGAAGGGCCCGTTCCCCGGCTTCATGCGCAACCGCATGCCGATGCTCCGGGTGATGGGAAAGCACCGCGATGCGTCGTACGCGATCGACACCGCGGGCTTCCCCGGGACCGTCGGCCGGGGCCACTCGGGGATCCCTGCCGAGCTGCTGGCCGCGGCACGGCAGGACTGGGACAGGGCGATCGCCCTCGGTGAGAAGTACGGCTACCGCAACGCCCAGGCGACGGTGCTCGCCCCGACCGGCACCATCGGCCTGCTGATGGACTGCGACACCACCGGCATCGAGCCGGACTTCGCGCTCGTGAAGTTCAAGAAGCTCGCCGGTGGCGGGTACTTCAAGATCGTCAACCAGAGCGTCCCCGACGCGCTGCGGAACCTGGGCTACGCGCCCGCCCAGATCGCCGACATCGTCGCGTACATCAGCGGCACGAACACGTTCACGGGGGCGCCCTACCTGACCCGCGCGATGCTGCTGGAGAAGGGTCTCACCGAGTCCGAGCTCGCGAAGGCCGAGAAGGCGCTCCCGGGGGTGTTCGACGCGGGGCAGGCCCTGGGTCCGTGGATCATCGGCACCGGCGCCTACGAGCGGCTGGGGATTCGCGCCGAGGTCTACAACAAGCCCGGCTTCTCGCTGATCGAGCACTTCGGTCTGACCCGCAAGCAGATCGAGGAGCTGAACGACGTCGTCATCGGTCGAATGGCGATCGAGGGCGCGCCGAACCTCCGGCGCGAGCATCTGCCGGTGTTCGACTGCGCGAATCGCAATGGCAAGCATGGCAAGCGCTTCATCGAGCCGATGGCCCACGTGCGGATGATGGCGGCCGCCCAGCCTTTCCTGAGCGGCGCGATCTCCAAGACCGTGAACCTCCCGCACGACGCGACCATCGAGGACGTCGAGCAGGTCTACTTCGAGGGTTGGAGGCTCGGGCTGAAGGCGGTCGCGCTCTACCGCGACGGCTGCAAGGCCAGTCAACCGCTGAGCTCCGCCGGCGACTCCGACGAGAAGAAGGAGACGCGCGCCGAGAAAGCGGCGGCGAAGTCGAGCCCCGCGCTGGTCATCCCGGAGGTGCTCGCAGAGCAGCCTCGCGCGCGCATCATCGAAGGCGCGAAGTCTCCTCCGGTGAGCATCCGCCATCGGCTGAGCAAGCGCCGGCGCGGGTTCACGCAGGAGGCGAAGGTCGCCGGGCACAAGGTCTTCCTCCGGACCGGCGAGTACGAGGACGGCTCGCTCGGGGAGATCTTCATCGACATGCACAAGGAGGGCGCGGCCTTCCGCTCGCTGATGAACTGCTTCGCCATCAGCGTGTCGATGGGCCTGCAGCACGGCGTTCCCCTCGGCGCGTACGTGGATCAGTTCACGTTCACCCGGTTCGAGCCGGGCGGCATCGTGGAGGGACACCCCAACATCAAGTTCTCCACCAGCATCATCGACTACGTGTTCCGCGTGCTCGGGGTGGAGTACCTGCAGCGGTACGACTTCGCGCAGGTGCCGCCGGCCGAGACGCAGCTCGAACTGCAGAACCCCACCGACGCGGACGCGGTGAACAAGCTCCCCCGTCCCTCACCCTCGACGGGCCCGGCGCTCGCCCGGGCACCGCAGATCGAGCTCGCGTTCGCCGGCGGCGGCGGTTCCCTCGATGGGACGTCGGCCAAGGGGAGCGTGCTCGATCAGCAGCTGAGCGAGATGATGGGCGACGCCCCGATGTGTGACCAGTGCGGGCACATCACGGTGCGCAACGGGGCCTGCTACAAGTGCCTCAACTGCGGCAACAGCATGGGCTGCTCCTGAGGTCGGGCGGCCTCCTTCGGTGAGGCCGTCGAGGGCGCATCGCGGGGAGGCTCTTTCTGCGGTGCGCGTCCTCTCTTCCGACCCTGACTCTCTTCCGACCCTGACTCCAAGAGAAAGGCCGACCGCGTGCGCGGCCGGCCTTTTCGCGTGGAGCCAGGTCCGACCGCATGCGCGGCCGGCCTTGTCTCGTGGAGCCAGGTCCGACCGCATGCGCGGCCGGCTGGCGCTCACTGCCCCGCGGCCTGCATCTGCTGGCGGAGGCGGTCCTGCTCGGTCGCGAGCGTCTCGATCTGGGCGAGCTCGGCGCGCCAGTCGTCGTGGTCGGCCTGCAGCTCGAGCGCGCGCTGAAGGTCCTGCATGCCGAGCTCGTAGCTGCCGGTGTACGAACGGACGATCCCGCGGTTGAAGAGGGTCTCGGCCACGATCTCCACGTCGTCGGGATCGACCTGCGCGGTGTTCTCCGCGTAGGGCCCGAGGATCTGGGTGTAGAGACGCTCCGCGCCGAAGAGATCGTTGGCACGCACGGCCTGGAACGCATCGCCGCAGTGATCGGCGCCGCCGCAGTCGCTGAAGGTCACGACGACGCTGTCCGGCCACGGAAGGATGACCCGCGCGAAGCCCTGCACCGAGCCGAGCACGATCGAGTCGAGCAAGCCCGCGCCATCGATGTACGCCGGCTGGCCGTTCGTCGCGGTCGTCGAGCGCTCCTGCGTGTCCTCGAACATGCGGTCGTAGACGATCTGGCCGGTCGAGGCGACGGCGACCGTGAACCGAACGGCGCTGTGGGCGCGCCCGATGCGGGTGTACTGCATGCACGAGTAGGGCACGCTGCGGGTCGCGACCTGTCCGTTCGGTGCGCGGTAGGTCTCGGTCCGGTAGCAAGTGCTGGGGTTGCTCGTCATCCCCTCCTGATAGGAGTGATCGAGCACGCCGCCGCCGATGATGATCCCGCCCCCGCCCGCGAGGAGCTGGATGGCCGGGTTCAGGCTGCGGGCGATGCGCTGCTCGAGCTCCGTCTGGATGCGGTACGCCGCGCGGGTGTCGCCGCCGAACGGTTGCACCGAGAACGTGTTGCCGAAGGGAGAGGCATCGAGCATCGCGGGTCGGACGATCTCGAAGCGCGCGCGGGAGGCGCAGGCCGAGAGCGCCAGCAGCGCGGTGAGGCCGAGGAGTCCTCGGAGGGCGTTGGAACGGAAAGGCGTGGGAGTCATGGGGCCTCGGGACGCGCCGGCGAAGGAGGAGATTCAACCCGCGGGGCGCAGCCGAAGGTCGAACCGAGGAGCCTCATCAAACGATCTCCAGCCGGGTCGGTTCACGCAGAACGCAGGCCCGCCCGCGGACGCGAGGGTAACGCAAGCGCGGCGGGCCCGCCCGTCGTGGCGGGATGTGATATGCCGCGGCCATGTCGGAACCCCGGGTGCTGCTCGAGCGTGATGGTGCGGTCGCCACGCTCGTCCTCGACGACGCGCGCCGCAAGAACGTGATGACCCCGGAGCTCGGCGCGAGCCTCCGTGCCCGCGTCGAGGAACTGCGCGCGGACCCCTCGGTGCGGGCCGTCGTGCTCGTCGGCGCCGAAGGGACGTTCTCGGGGGGCGGGGATCTCTCGATGCTGGAGCGGTTGAGGACCCTCGGTGCGGCGGAGACCGAGGCGTTCATGCTCGATTTCTACGCCCGCTATCTCTCCATCACGACCCTCGAGGTCCCGACGGTGGCGGCGGTGCAGGGCGCGGCCATCGGAGCCGGGCTCTGTGTGGCGCTCGCCTGCGACCTCTGTGTCGTCGACGAAGATGCGCGCCTCGCGCTGAATTTCGCGAAGCTCGGATTGCACCCCGGGATGGGCGCGACCCACCTCGCTCCGTGGCGCGCGGGTGCGATGCGCGGCGCGGAGCTGCTCTACACCGGCCGGCGTTTCGACGGCCGAGAGGCGGTGCGGCTCGGGCTCGCGCTCGAGGCGCTCCCGGCGTCGGACGTGCGGGCGCGGGCCGAAGCGCTGGCGAGGGACATCGCCGGGAGCGCTCCGCTCGCGATCCGAGGGCTGAAGCGCTCGCTCCGGGTCGACCCGGACGCGCTCGGGCGCGCCCTCGCGCACGAGGCTCGCGAGCAGGCCGTCAGCTATGCGAGCGCCGACCTCGGCGAGGGATTGAGGGCCGCGGTCGAGCGGCGGTCCCCTTCGTTCGAAGGCGCTTGAACCCGGTCCGACCGCGGAGCGCGCGAGGCGTTCGGCCGCGCCGGAACCTTCCCCGACGGGCGGAGTTCGAACGGGCTACACTCGGGACGCCATGCCCTCCCTGAAGTGGATCCGCCCCGAGGGTCGCCCGAGGGTGTTCTCGATCTTCAAGAAGCTCACGTCGATCGGCCGCGCTGGCGCGAACGACGTGCAGATCGACCATCGCTCGCTGGCCGATCACCACGCGCAGATCGTCTTCGACGGCCGGGAGTTCAACCTCAACGAGGTCGATCCCGACGGCGAACTGCTCATCAACGGCAAGAAGAAGCGTCGATGCCGGATCCAGCACGCGGACCGCCTGACGGTCGGTGAGGTCGAGCTCGTGTTCTCCGCGTTCGACGAGGGCGATGGGCGCGCGTCGTCGGCCGACGACGACGGCGACGAGACGGCGGCCGACGTGACGGGCCTGCGCAAGCTGCACGAGCTCAGCCTTCGCTTGATGCAAGGCCGCACGATGGGCGAGCAGCTCGAGCTGCTGATGGACGCGGTCATCGATGCGACCAGCGCGGCCAAGGGCTTCCTCGTGCTCCTCGAGAACGGCGAGACGAAGATCACCGTCGCCCGGCACCTCTCGGGGCGCCCGCTGCCCGAGGCCGATCAGCTGCTGAGCGACTCGATCGTCAAGCGCGTGCTGGAGACGAGGCAGCCGCTCATCGTCAGCGACGCGTCGAACGACACGCTCTTCCGCGGCAGCGCCAGCGTCATGAACCTGCAGGTCGCGTCCGTGATGTGCGCGCCCCTCTTGGTGCAAGGGCAACTGCTCGGGCTCATCTACGTCGGCAACGACACGGTCCGCGGGCTCTTCGAGGAGCGCACCCTGGACGTGATGACCATCTTCGCCTCCCAGGCGTCGCTGCTGCTCCAGAACGCGATGCTCCTCGATCAGTTGCGGACCGATCGAGATCAGCTCTCCCGCCAGCTCGACGAGAAGAGCTTCGGCGACATCGTCGGCACGAGCCCGTCTCTCGTCGAGGTGTTCCGCAAGGTGGAGCGGGTCGCCGGGACCGACATCTCGGTCCTGATCACCGGCGAGACCGGCACCGGCAAGGAATTGATCGCGCGCGAGCTGCACCGCCGCTCCGCGCGCAGGCAGGGCCCGTTCGTGGTGGTCAACTGCGGCGCGATTCCCGAGAATCTCATGGAGAGCGAGCTCTTCGGGCACGCGCGCGGCGCTTTCACCGGCGCGGTCGCCACCCGGCAGGGGAAGTTCCAGGCGGCGAGCGGCGGCACGCTCTTCCTCGACGAGATCGGGGAGATGCAGATGTCTCTCCAGGTGAAGCTCCTGCGCGCGCTGCAGGAGAAGATCGTGATGAAGGTCGGCGAGAACCGCGCGGAGCGGGTCGACATCCGCGTCGTGGCTGCGACGCACCGACACCTCGAGGAGGAGATCCGCAAGGGCGGATTCCGCGAGGATCTCTACTACCGACTCAACGTCGTGAACCTGCATCTGCCGGCGCTGCGCGAGCGTGGTGACGATGTCGTCCTGCTCTCCAAGTTCCTTCTTCAGAAGCACGCGGAGGAGTTGAACCCCCGGGTCAAGGGCTTCACCCCGAACGCGCTCATCGCGGTGCGCAAGTACGACTGGCCCGGCAACGTTCGGCAGCTTGAGAACCGGATCAAGAAGGCGGTCGTCCTGTGCGACAAGACCCTGATCGGCCCCGAAGATCTCGATCTCTTCCCCGAGGCCCTCGCTCCGATCATGTCGCTCACGCAGGCGCGCGAGGACTTCCAGAGGCGCTACATCCTCGAGGTTCTCGACCGCAACAACGGGAACCGCACGAAGACCGCGCGTGATCTCGGGGTCGATCCGCGGACGATCTTTCGCTATCTCGAGGGCATGCCGGATGCGCCGGAGCCGGGGACGACAGGATCCGAGTGAGCGCGAACGATCCCCTGCGGCGACCGGGCGTGGGCGGGGGCTGACACCGATGTCGCGGCGCCGCGGATCGACCGTGATCCTGACCGGGCGAAACGGCTTCGTTTCGAGGGATTCGAGGCCTTCGTCGGGCCGTGGCACCGGGGGTGCATCCGTGTGGGGCAGGATGTCGATCCGCGTCGCGGTGCTGGGGACCCTCTCGATGGGCTGCGTCACGCAGAACATCCAGTTCGACCTTCCGGAGGATTTTCCGCCTTCGGTCGAGTCGTCTCCGCGGGCGTTGCATCCCATCCACGAGGTCGTCCGCGTCGAGGACGTCGAGCCGACGGGGGACGGCGGAGGGTCGTCCCAGGAGATCCGGCTGGAGGTCGAGGTGCGCGACCCGAACCTCGATCAGCGCCTGCAATTCAAGGTGTTCCTGGACTTCAACGCCGCCGATCCGCTCGGCGCGCGGGTCATCTACGAGGGGAGCATCCCGCCGTCCGGCGCGCTCGTGCGTCCGGTGTCGGTCACGCTGCCCCGGGTGGTGGTCGCCTCCCCGGGGTGTCACCGGCTCGAGATGTTCGTGTCGGGCGGCTTCCAGCCCGCCCCGCGCAACCGGGAACCCGCGTTCGAAGGGGACCTCGGCTCGGCGACGTGGTGGGTCGCGAGCGGGCCTTCGCCGGTGGACATGACGAGGTGTCCGTGATCCCGTCTCACGACCGGTACGGTGTCCACGATGCTCCCGCCATCCCGGCCGCGCGCCATGCGGGGTTCTGGGGGGGATCGCGGTCGCTCCTGGCCCGTGCGCTCGCGGTGAGCGTGTCGGCGTGGGTGGCGGTTGGCTGCGCGCTGGTGATCGACGTCGATGACGTCCGGCCGGAGAACCGATGCGACGTCTCGGCGTCGTGCCGGGCGGGCCGCTGTGATCCCGACCTCTCGATGTGCGTCGATGATCCCGACGCGCCCTACGAGTTCGTTCTTTCGCTGGTGCTGCCGGAGAGCGACGCCGACGGTCGTCCGGTGTTGACGACGGGCGTCGGTCCCTTCGTGGCGACGGCGGGCGATGCCTCGGCGGACGTGCTGGTGAAGCGGCCCGTGCC
>CAIKNO010000189.1 GCA_903828805.1 uncultured Sandaracinus sp.
GCAGGACGGCGCGTCGATCGGCGCCATCGCTCCCCCGTCCGCCTCGACCGCCGGGACCGAGGGCGTCGACGCCCCGGAGGGAGGCCACCTCGACCGGGAGCGTCGCCTGATCGCCGCGGCCCGCACGGCGCTCGGCCGCGGCGACGCCGCCGAGGCCATGGCGGCGGTCGCGCGACACCAGCAGGAGTTCCCTCGCGGCTCGATGTCCGAGGAGCGCGACGCCCTGAGGGTGCAGGCGCTCGGCGCGGCGGGCCGGACCGACGACGCCCGCCGGGCGTTCGTCGCGTTCGAGGCCGCGTGGCCGTCGAGCCCGCTCCGGTCGGGCCTTCGCCGTGCCCTGGGAGACCAGGCCGCCGGAGGCCCCCGATGAGCCCAACGAAATCCCAAGTTGCTCCACGACCGAGACGGATTTCACGTCCCCATCCCAAGTGTGAGGGCATGGGGGCAGAGGAATTGGCAGGTTGGTTGAGGGTGGCCCCGGAGCTGGGGTGGCTGCTCACCCAGCTCCGACGGATGGGCTGCTCCGACGCGAGCGAGGCCGAGGTCATCTCCCGCGTCGTTCAGCGCATGTTGGCGGCGGCGGTCCTCGGGGCCGACGTCCCGTCGCTCCATTGCCACCTGCTCGCGGCGCTCGCCCACGTGCTCGAGGCGTGTCCGGAACTCGGCGCGCCGGAGATCGCCCGCGCCTCCGGCCTGACCGCGGGGCTGATGACCCTCGCGCCCGGACCCCGTGCGCTGCTCGTCGGCGCCGACATCGAACAGCTCCCCCTCGACGCGCTCGCGAGCGCCCTGGGGATGCCCAGCGAGGTGGCCCCCGCCGTGCTCATGGAGGCGCGGCGTGTGCTGATGGGCGTCATCAAGGACCATGCGCCCGGGTGAACGCGGCGGACGGCGCACGACCGCCTTCCGGACCGGCGTGCTCGCCCTCTGGCTCGGGGCGACGGGCTGCGTGTCCGCGTTCAGCCTCGGACAGGACGACGCCGGCCCTTCGGACGCCGGCCCTTCGGACGCCGGCCCTTCGGACGCGGGCAACGATGCAGGGACCCCGCCTGCGCCCTCGTGTCCAGCCCCGGCCACGCTGCGCGTCCAGTCGTTTCCCGATCAGGCGCGCGAGGCCATGATGTCCCGGATCGCCGACATGGACAGCGACGGCGCCGCCGACGCGATGTGGGCCAACCAGCTCGATCAGACGATCGCGCTGTGGTTCGGCGACGGGGCGGGCGGCTTTCCCGAACGGATCGCCCTGTCGTCGGGCCGGCTCAACTACTTCGATGTCGGCGACATCGACGGCGACGGCGACCTCGACCTCGTCGCGACGAACCAGGACCTGAACCGGATCACCTTCATCCGGGGCGAGGGCGGGCGCGCGTTCGCCGCCCCGGTCGGCATCCGGCAGACGGGCTTCCCCACGAACATCGCCCTGATCGACGTCGACGCCGACGGCGATCTCGACATCCTCTTGAACCTCCGCGTCGAAGACTGCTTCGCGGTGCGGCTCAACGACGGCACCGGGAGCTTCGCCGACCGACTCTGCCTCGCGGGGCTGTCGGGGCGCTCGGTGTGGGCCGTCGGCGACTTCGACGGCAACGGACGCAAGGAGCTCGCCGCGCTGCAGGCCCCCGACACGAGGATCGACGTGTTCGAGTTCGAGGACGGCGCGATGCGTCTCGCCCAGAGCACGCCGATGCCCAGCGCGTTCAACGAGGCCTCTCTGATGGCCCTCGATCAGGATGGAGACGGCCGGGACGAGCTCGTCGCGACGATCGCGCGTCCGGACATCGGCAAGGTCGAGACCCGGTTCGGCTCGTACGACGCCGACTTCGGCGTCACCTTCTGCGACGCGCCGTACGCGACGGGCGAGGTCGGCGGCTTCGGCGTGACGTACGGCCACCTCGACGGCGATGGCCGGCCAGATGCCGTCGGGCAGACCACCTGCTCCTTCTGCGCATCGACCTACTTCGTGCACACCACCCGCTGAGCGCCGAGGACGGGGACGGTCGGGCCGGGTCGTCCTGCTATGCTCGGACCGCGGCGACACGACGGCGGGCCGCGCGCCGGAGGGACGGGCCCGATGCGCTGGCACGATGTCGACTCGCTCGAGAACCGAGACCCCGAGGCCATCGAGCGCACGATCGCCGCGCTCGAGCCGGTGCTCGAGGCGTTCTTCCATCCGACGGTGCGCGGGTTCGAGCACATCCCTGACGGCCCAGGCCTCTACGTCGCGAACCACAACGGCGGCATTCTGCTGCCCGACGCGTACGTGCTCGGCGCCTCGCTCTACCGGCATCGAGGCCTGTCGGACCTGCCCTTCGTGCTGGCCCACGACCTCGCGGTGCGTGCGCCGCTCGCCAACCAGCTGATGCCGAAGCTGGGCGCCGTCCGCGCCAACCCGGCGAACGCCCACCGGCTCTTCGCCGCGGGCCACAAGGTGCTCGTCTACCCCGGGGGCGACCGCGAGACCTTTCGCCCGTTCCGCGAGCGTGATCGCATCGTGTTCGGTGACCGGAGGGGCTACCTGCGGCTCGCGCTGACCGAGGGCGTGCCCATCACGCCGGTGGTGACGGCCGGGGCGCACGCGGGGCTGATGGTCCTCGACGACGGGGGGCGCATCGCCCGGTTTCTCCGCCTCGATCGGGCCCTGCGCGTGAAGGTGTGTCCGGTCGTCCTCTCGGCGCCGTGGGGCGTGACGGTCGGCTTCCCGCCGCCCTACGTGCCGATGCCCACCCGCATCTACATGGAGTTTCTGCCGGCGATCCGGTTCGACCGGAGCGGACCCGACGCCGCGGTCGACGAGGCGTACGTCGAGGCGTGCCATCAGCAGGTGGCGACGGCGATGCAGAGCGCGCTCAGCCGGCTCTCGGCGGAGCGTGCGCGGGACAAGCGGGCACGGCACCTCAGCGCCCTCGACGCGACCGCCGCGCGTCTGAGACTTCAGCCCGCGTGGCGCGACGCGCTCGAGGAGCTCGCGATCCTGTCGGGCGTGACGCCGAAGCTCGACGTCGATTGACGGCTCCCCCGGCTCCGAGTTGCGCTAACGTCGCCCTCCGGTCCGTGGACGGCGACGGCGTTTCGCAACGCAAAGGGAGTCACGCGATGAAGCGAGGGATGGTGGCGGTCGGTCTCGGTCTCTGGCTCGGCGCCTGCGGCGGAAGCGGCGGCGACACGGATGCCGGGGCCGTCGTGGACGTGGACGCCGGCGCGGAGAGCGACGCGGGCGGCGGCGGCGGCGGCGGCGGCGGCGATGCGATGCGCGGCATGGCGGTCGCGGCGGCGAACGGCTGCGCGGGCTGCCACGGCGCGGGCTTCGAAGGCGGCGCCTTTCCGTTCTCCGGAGTCACGCCCTCGAACATCACGCCGGACCCCACGAACGGCGTGGGCGCGTGGACCGACGCGCAGATCGTCGCCGCGGTCCGCGCCGGGACGGGTGAAGGGGGCCGCGCGCTGTGCGGCTCGATGCCGCGCTTCGCGATGATGAGCGACGGCGACGCCGCCGACCTCGTCGCCTTCATCCGGAGCCGGGCCGCGTCGAGCAACGCCGTGCCGGCCGGGACCTGCACGGCGCCGTGACGATGGAGTCGATCTTCCGTCCGGGCCTCTTCGCCGGGGACGTCGCGGTGGTGACCGGAGGCGGGACGGGCATCGGCCTCGCCGTCGCGCGCGAGCTCGGCCGGCTCGGCGCGCGCCTCGCCCTCTGCGGCCGTCGCCCCGAGCCCCTCGAGGCCGCCGCCGCCGCGCTCCAGGCGGAAGGGCTCGAGGTGCACCAGGGCCCCGCGGACATCCGCAAGCCGGAGCAGGTCGAGGCCTTCGTCGACGCCGTGCTCGCCCGCTTCGGGTCGGTGTCGGTGCTGGTGAACAACGCCGGAGGGCAGTTCCCTTCGCCGGCCGAACACCTCTCGCCCAAGGGCTTCGAGGCCGTCGTCCGGAACAACCTGCTCGGCACCTGGACCATGACGCACGCGGTCGCGCGGCGCGCGATGATCCCCGCGCGCCGCGGCCGCATCGTGAACATCACCGCGCAGGTCAGCCGCGGATTTCCCGGCATGGCCCACACCGGCGCGGCGCGCGCAGGCGTCGAGAACCTCACGCGCACGCTCGCGGTCGAGTGGGCCGTGCACGGGCTGCGCGTGAACGCCGTCGCCCCGGGCATCATCAAGACGAGCGGCACCGCGCAGTACCCCGAGGAGTTCCTCGACATGAGCCGGCGCGCGACGCCGCTCAAGCGCCTCGGCACCGCCGAAGAGGTCTCGCACCTCGTGACGTACCTCGCCTCCCCGCAGGCCGATTTCGTGACCGGCCAGGTCTTCGCCATCGACGGTGGCTTCGGCCTCTGGGGCTCGCCGTGGCAGATCCCCGACGACGTGCCCCAGTCGCCGCCGTACCCGGTGCCGGAATGAGCGCGCGCACCGCCCCCGCGGCGACGACCGCGGCCCCGCTGCCTGGCGAGGGGACCCCCGATGGAGCGCGGCTGCGCGAGGCGAGCGCGGCGTTCGAGTCCGGCGATCACGCCCTGGTCCGAGCGCACGTCCGCGCCCTCTCGGGCGCGTCCGATCCGAAGGTCGCCGACGCCGCGGCCGCCCTCGGACGAAAGGTGGCCGTCGATCCGATCCAGCTCGGTTTCCTCGGCGCGTGCCTTCTGGCCCTCGGTATCATCTTCTACCTCTACGTGCTGCGATGAAGCGACCCCATCCCGTCCCGCGTGCCTCGCTCTCCCGGTCCCTGACCCGCGCCCTTCCGCGGCTCGGCGCAGCCGTGGCGATGCTCTCGCTCGGCGGGTGCGGCGCCGCGGCCCCGCGCACCGCGGGCCTCGATCCGGCGCGGCTCGACCCGCGCGCGCTCTACCCGCTGCACGAAGCGTACGTGTGGTCGTACGACGTCGACACCGGCACGGGGGTGCACA
>CAIKNO010000190.1 GCA_903828805.1 uncultured Sandaracinus sp.
CCGGCGGCGTCGCCCCCGGCGTCGTCGCCTGCGGCCGCGCGCCCCACGCCTCCGGCGGCGTCGCCTCCGCGTCCGGCACCGCCGCGCGCCAGTGACGACGACGCCCGTATGCGCTCGCTCTACGCGACCTACGTCGAGGCCCGCAAGAACAACCAGGAGCGCGTCGACAACGTGAAGTTCGAATCGCTGCGCGAGAGCGTCCAGAAGATGATGCCCAAGCTCCGGGAGCGCCACGGCGACAAGCCGATCGACTTCGAGGTCGTCGTGCAGAACGGCAAGGTCGGCCTCAAGCCCAAGGTCGGTGGCTGAATCGATGACGGACCGGCGTGCAGGAGGTGGCCCCTTGCCTCCGTCTCCATGGGCCGGCGTGCCCGCGGAGGAGTTCGGCGACGACGACGTCACCGTCACCGTCGACACGCTCGCGTCGGGCAGCTTCTTCGGCGACCGGTTTCGCGTCGAGGGCATCCTCGGCGTCGGCGGCATGGGCCGCGTCGTGCACGCCCACGACTTCACGACCGGCCTCGACGTCGCCCTCAAGGTGCTGCACCGGGAGCGGGCCCAGGACGTCGAGAGCCTCGAGCGCTTCCGCCGCGAGGCACAGATCCTCCAGGCGCTCGGGCATCCCGGGATCGTCCGCATCCTCGCGATGGGCGCCGCGCCCGACGGCACGCCGTGGATCGCCCTGGAGCTGCTCCGGGGCGAGACGCTCAAGGAGCGGCTCCGTCGGGAGGGGCCGTTCTCGGTGGCTGCGCTGGCCCCGATCGTGGCGCACCTGTGCGATGCGCTGACGACCGCGCACGACGCGGGCGTGGTGCACCGGGACCTCAAGCCCGACAACGTCCTGCTGCCCGATGGGGGCGCACCGCCCTGCAAGGTCCTCGACTTCGGGCTGTCGAGGTTCACCGCGGGCAAGACCCTGACGAAGGCCGGCGCCGTCCTCGGCACGCCGCGCTACATGGCCCCGGAGCAGATCCTCTCGGCGTCGAGCGCGGACCTGCGGGTGGATGTCTTCGCGGTCGGCGTGATGCTCTTCGAGATGCTCTCGGGCCGCTCGCCGTACCCCGCCGAGGACATGGGCCAGCTGCTCGGCTGCGTGATGGAAGGCCGGGTGCTCTCGCTCGCGGAGTTGCGCCCGGACATCTCCCCCGCCGTCGCCGCGGTCGTCGCCCAGGCGATGGCGAAGGACGCCAATCGCCGCTACCCCACGGCCGCGGCGCTCGGCCAGGCCTTCGCCCGCGCGGTCGGTGCCCCGCTCGGTCCGCCCGCGTCGGCGGGCGCGCGGACTCCGTCACGGCCGACGCCGACGCCCGGCCGCGGCGTCCCGGTGCCCGACGGGCTGCTCTCGGCGCCGGCCCCCGGGCGCAGCCCCGCGCCCTCGCCCGCCGCACGGACGTCTGCCCCTTCGAGCCCCGCTCCCCGCGCGGGGCGGGCGGCTGCGACCTTCGTCGCGCTCGCGCTCGCGCTGACCGTCGTGGTGGTCGTCGCCGCGCTCTTCGGCGCCGGCCTGCGCTTCGCGGTCGAAGGCCGGCTCCCGTGGTCGCCTTGAGCGCGAGGCCCAGGGCGGAGCGCGCGAGGAGAGGTCAGGCGTTCTCGCCGAGCAGCTGACGGACCTGCTCGCGGATGCTCGTGCGGTCGTCCTCCTCAGGGACGTCACCTTCGAGCCGCGTCCAGCTCTGGTCGGGCTCGAGCCGGTAGGTGCCCGCGTGCTCGGACGGTGGCGACGCGCCCCACTCCGAAGGCGAGACCATCGACCACCAAAGCTCGCCCGAGGGCTTGCGATAGAGGTGGTACACGCGTCCCGCCTTGCGCTCGAAGCTGCACCGGGCGCGGTGGAGCGAGAGGTCCTCGCGGGTCTCCTCGAGCACCCGGCGGGCGGCCTCTTGCAGCGCGCGGATCTGGTCCGCGATCACCGTCAGCTTCGCGGTCGCCGTCACGCCGAGCATGGTGTCGGCCTCGGCGATCTGCTTGGCGACGTCGATCAGGTCGTGCGCCGGTGCGAGCCGGCTCATCGGGTACGGGGAGGTCCGGGCCGGACCGAGGTGTTTCCCGCCGTCGTCGCGCTTGGTGTCGGACATCGCGAAGCCACCCTGGGTGCGGGGCCCGGACCCGTCAATACCGCCCGCCGTCGGGCCGACCCGAACGAGAGGGGCGCGGCCCCCGCGCGGGGGCGCTATCCTCGCCTCCGCCCATGCCCGAGCGCACCCCACAGGTCCTCGTCCTGCACACCGGCGGCACCATCGGCATGCGCGAGGGCCCGCGCGGCTTCGCGCCTGCGCCGGGGGCCCTCGAGGCCGAGCTCGCGCGTCGCCCGCCGCTCTCGGATCCGGGCGGCGCGCGGTTCACGACCGCGCCCTTCGAGGATGGAACCAGCGTCCGCTACGACGTGCTCGAGTACGACCCGCTGCTCGACTCGGCGAACCTCGACCTGTCACAGTGGGGGCGTTTCGCCGAGGACATCCGCGCGCACTACGACGCGTACGACGGCTTCGTGGTCCTGCACGGCACCGACACGATGGCCTACACCGCGAGCGCGCTCTCGTTCCTGCTCGACGGCCTGGACAAGCCGGTGGTGCTGACGGGCTCGCAGATCCCGCTGGTGCGGGTGCGCAGCGACGGACTCGACAACCTGCTCACGGCCTTGTGGATGGCCGCGCGCAGCGGCGTGCCCGAGGTGATGCTCGCGTTCCACCACCGGGTGCTGCGTGGAAACCGGGTGACCAAGGTCGACGCCTCGGGCCTCGATGCGTTCGCGTCTCCGAACTTCGGCCCGCTCGCGGAGGCGGGCATCGACCTGACGGTGCATCGAGAGCGCGCCTTGCCCATGCCGACCGGCGCGCTCCACGTCGATGCGCGCCTCTCCCCGCACGTCGCGGCCCTCCGGCTCTATCCCGGCATCACGCGGGAGATCCTGGCGAACTTCCTGCGTCCGCCGCTCGAAGGCCTGGTGCTCGAGACGTACGGGTCGGGCAACGCGCCCGATGCCCGGGCCGACCTGATGGCCGAGCTCGCGTCCGCTTCGCAGCGCGGGGTGGTCATCGTCAACGTGACGCAATGCCTTCGTGGGACGGTCAACGAGGCCTACCAGGCCGGCCGGGCGCTCGCGGAGATCGGCGTGCTGCCGGGGGCGGACCTGACCCCGGAGGCGGCGCTCGCGAAGCTCTGCTGGCTGCTCGGCAAGCCGCACCTCTCGAGGGACGAGGTGCGCGCGCTGATGGTGCGTCCGCTCCGCGGAGAGATGACGCTGCGGTGAGCGTGCAGGCCGCGAACGCGGGGCCGGCCCAACTCAGCTTCGAGGTCCGAAGCCGAGGTCGATGACGACGCCTCCACCGTAGGGCGGAATGACGACGCCGGGCATCGGACGGGCGCGCGGCGGCGCCACGTAGACGGCTCGGGGCGGGGGCGCGGCGTAGACGGCGCGGGGCGCGGCGTAGACGGCGCGGGGCGCGGCGTAGACGGCGCGGGGCGTGGCGTACGCGGCGCGGGGCGCCGGGCCCAGGGTGGCCGGCGTCCCGACGAAGGCCGGCGCGTACGCGAGCGTCGAGGCGCCCGCGACGCAGCGACCCACGGCCTGGCCAGGGGGCGCGCCCCGGACGCTCAGGTCGGGCTGCAGTTGCTGTCCGGCGCGGGCGCCCGCCGGCATCGGGTAATACCACCAGCGCTCCTGCGCACAGACCCAGTAGCCGGCGACGG
>CAIKNO010000191.1 GCA_903828805.1 uncultured Sandaracinus sp.
CGCGGATGGAGAGGATTCGGTGGCGATGCCGCAGGGTAGTGCGCCTCCAGGCTTCGTGCATCACGCCCTCGACCTTCCCCGTGCGGCTCGAGACACCGCTGCCGCGGGCGTCCGCCGCGACTCGATCGACGGCCATGACCACAGCGGGCGACGGCCATCGTTCATCGACGGTTCCAGCGGGCGGGCTGCGGGCCCGCCCTGCCGGGGCGCTTCACACGAACACGACGCCCTGGGCGAGGGGCAGGTCGTCGCCCCAGTTCACCGTGCAGGTCTGCCTTCGCATGTAGACCTTCCACGCGTCGCTGCCGGACTCGCGGCCGCCGCCGGTGTCCTTCTCGCCGCCGAACGCGCCCCCGATCTCGGCGCCGCTCGTGCCGATGTTCACGTTCGCGATGCCGCAGTCCGACCCCATCGGGCTGAGAAAGCGCTCCGCCGCCCTCACGCTGTCGGTGAACACGGCGCTCGAGAGCCCTTGCGGAACGGCGTTGTTCGCGTCGACCGCCTCCTGCAGGGAGTCGACCTCGAAGACGTAGAGGATCGGCGCGAACGTCTCCTCCCAGGCGATCGGGAGCTCCGCCTGCGAACGCGCGCGGAGGATCGTGGGCTGCACGAAGTGTCCGGAGCCCTCGAGGCGGGAACCCCCGCAGAGCAGCTCGGCGCCCTGGCTCCTGGCCTCCGCGACGACCTCCTCGAAGCGCCTCACCGCGGCCTCGCTGACGAGCGGGCCCATGAGGACACCGGGCGCGAGGGGATCTCCGATCGACACGCTGCCGTACGCCGCGACGAGCTGCGCGAGCAGGCGCGGGGCGATGCCCTTCTGCACGAAGAGGCGGCGGGTCGTGGTGCACCGTTGCCCCGCCGTGCCCACGGCGCCGAACGCGATGGCCCGCTTGGCGAGCTCGAGGTCGGCATCGTCGAGCACGATGATCGCGTTGTTGCCCCCGAGCTCGAGGAGGGCGCGCCCGAGCCGGTGCCCGACCTTGGAGGCCACGGCCCGCCCGATCGCGGTCGAGCCGGTGAACGAGACCAGCGGGATGCGTCGGTCGTCGGCGATCCACGCGCCGAGCTCGTGACCTCCGAGGGCCAGCGAGAAGACGCCCTCGGAGCCGGTCTCGCGCATCGCCCGGACCGCCAGCGCGTGGACCGCGATGGCGCAGAGGGGCGCGTGGGGCGAGGGCTTCCAGACGACCGTGTCCCCGCACACCGCGGCGAGCGCGGCGTTCCATGCCCACACCGCGACCGGGAAGTTGAACGCCGTGACGACCCCGACCACGCCGAGGGGGTGCCACTGCTCCATCATCCGGTGCCGGGGACGCTCGCTCGCGATGGTCAACCCGTGCAGCTGCCGCGAGAGACCGACCGCGAACTCGCAGATGTCGATCATCTCCTGGACCTCGCCGAGGCCCTCGCTCCGGATCTTTCCCATCTCGAGGGAGACCAGCTCACCGAGGGGCTCCTTGTGCTCGCGGAGGAGCTCGCCCAACCGGCGCACCAGCTCCCCGCGCCGCGGGCCGGGCACCATGCGCCAGCTCTGGAACCGCGTCTGGGCCGCATCGAGCAGCGCGTCGTACTGCGCCCGGTCCGCCCCCCGCACCTCGGCCAACGTCGTGCCCGTCGTCGGGTCCTCGCTGGCGAAGGCGGGGCCATGGCCGACACCGACCTCCGTCGCGCCCACGCCGCGCGAGAAATCCACGCCACCGAGTGCCTGGGCCGTCGCTTCGAGTCTGCTCATCGTCGTCCTCCGGGGGGCGACGAGGCTACTCCGAGGGCCCGCCGGGACGCACCTGAGTTCTCGCCGCGCGATGTCCGGGGGCCTTCCTCGGGAGGCGTTTGCGCGTATCCTCCACGCATCGCCATGTCGCTGTTCCGCATCCTCTACGTGTCGTCTGCGACCCGGCGCTTCGACCACGAGGCGCTCCAGGGGCTGCTCGTGAAGTCGCGGGCGAACAACGCGCGCGACGGCATCACGGGGGCGTTGCTCTACCACGACTCGTCGTTCTTCCAGGTGCTCGAGGGACCGGAGGCCGCCGTTCGCGGGCTCTTCGCGCGCATCGTGCAGGACGACTGGCACCACGCCGCGACGGTGCTCCACGAGACCGCCGCCGCCGCGCCGCTCTTCGCCGATTGGACGATGGGGTGGGCGGCGCCGGAGGCGTTCGTGCAGGCCGGGTTCGATCCCGCGCTCCTCGCCAGGTCGCGGCTCTCCGATGCGGAAGTGCAGATCTGGCTCGACACGTTCCGCCGCACCGTCCGGCTCTGACGGGCGGCGCTGACGCCTGACTCCGCCGCCTGGCTCCGCCGTCTCGTCAGGGGAAGGTCGGGGGCGAGCGCCGTACCCCCGCGAGCCCCGTGCCCCCGCGAGCCCCGTCCTCGTCGACCGCGTCGGTGGTTCAGCCCACCGGGCCGCGGAGCTTCGGACGGAACAGGAAGCGATCGCGGACCTTGCCGGTTCGAACGTATTCCTGGATCCGCATCAGCCGGACCGGGGTGACCTCCTGACCGGCCGTCAGCAGGACCAGCCCCTCGGACGTCGTCACCGGTCGA
>CAIKNO010000192.1 GCA_903828805.1 uncultured Sandaracinus sp.
CCGGCGTTGTCGGCGATGGGGCCGTAGGTGTCGACCGTCATCACGATCGCGGTGCCCGCGAGCATGCCGACCGCGGCGAGCGCGATCCCGTAGAGGCCGAGGTAGTGCGACGACACGAGGCCGGCCGCGACGAGCGTGAGCAGCGGCACCGCGCAGCTCTCCATGCCGACCGCGAGGCCGCGGATCACGTTGGTGCCGGGGCCGGTCTTGGAGGCCTCGGCGATGGCGCGCACCGGACCCATCGACGTGTAGTAGTCGGTGACCAGGCCGATGATGGCGCCGGCGGCGGCGCCCACCCCGAGGGTGATCACGGCGCCGGTCGTGATGCCGAAGGAGGGCAGCACCGCGAACGCCGCGCCCGTCACGAGGAAGGGCGGCAGGATGAGGGCGAGCCGCAGCACGGTGGCCGGCGGCATGTTCTTCAGCATGCGGGTGATGAAGATGCCGACGATCGAGACCGCGAGGCCCAGCGTCGAGAGGAGCACCGGCAGGCCGACGGCCGTGAAGCGCACCATCGCGTCGTCCGTGATGCCCGGCGCGAGGTCCCGGCGGAGATCGGCCACCGGCATCGTGAGGCCGAGGGCGGCGGCCGCGACCATCGCGGCGATGTACGACTCGTAGATGTCGGCGCCCATGCCCGCCGTGTCGCCGACGTTGTCACCGACGTTGTCGGCGATGACGCCCGGGTTGCGCGGGTCATCCTCGGGGATGTTCGCCTCGACCTTGCCGACGATGTCCGCGCCCACGTCCGCGGCCTTGGTGTAGATGCCGCCGCCGATGCGCGCGAAGAGCGCGATCGACGAGGCGCCGACGGCGAAGCTGTGGAGCACGGTGCCGAGCCGCTCGAGGGCCTCCACGCTCTGGAAGTTCTCGACCGTGCCGAACATCTTGTAGATGGCGCCGATGCCGACGAGGCCGAGCCCGGCGACCGCGAGGCCCATGACGGCGCCGCCGTCGAGCGCCATGAGCAGCGCCTCCGGCTTGCCCTTGAGGCGCGCGGCCTCGGCCGTGCGGACGTTCGCGAACGTCGCGGCCTTCATGCCGAAGAAGCCGGCGAGCAGCGAGAGGAACGCGCCCATCGCGAACGATCCGGCCGCGAGCGGCCCGAGCGGCCCGAACATCGCGACGAGCGCGGCGCCGACGACCACCGAGTAGACCGCGAGCACCTTGTACTCACGGCCGAGGAAGGCCATCGCACCTTCGCGGATGTAGCGCGCGATGCGTTGCATGTCGGCGTTGCCTTCCGGCGCCGACTTCACCTTGAAATACAGACCCGCCGAGATGACGAGTGCGACAGCGCCCATCACGAGCGCGTACAGGGGCAGCGATTCCACGAAATGCTCCTCGAAGGGCCTCACCGGGGGGCCACGACGCGTGCGCCAATTCGCGCAAAATGGCCGCAGGGTCAAGCAGAGCGCAGCGCGACCCCCCCGGGGACGCGTCCGGGACGGCCCCTCTCCGGCCGAGGTTCGGCCCCGGCGTCAGCCGGGCGGGCGCTCGCGCGGGCTGCCGGGTCGCTCGGCGAAGCGGGCCCTGGACGGCCCGTGGACGGGTTCGTCGCTCGGGAACGGCCAGCCGCCGAACCCGGTCGCCTGGTAGTCGCGCATCGCCTGCTGGATCTCGGCGCGCGTGTTCATCACGAACGGGCCGTGCTGCACGATGGGCTCGTCGATGGGGCGCCCCTGGAGCAGCAGCATCGACACCGGCGTCGGTCCGGCCGCGACGTTCACCGAGCGATCGGCCGCGAGCACCAGGGCCGCGGGGCCCGCCTGCTGGTGGGGACCGACCTGGACCCGCTGGCCGTCGAAGAAATAGAGCGTGCGCAGCACCTCGGAGGACGACGCGGGGGGAAGGCGGAAGCGGGTGCCGGCGGCCAGGTCGATCGTCCAGATCGCGACGTCCGCCTCGGGCCGCGCGGCCCACGAGCGCGGGGGCGGCGCGGGGGCCCGGCGATCGTCGATGGCCCCGGCGATGATCCGGATCTTCGCCCGCCCTTCGGCGGCGAGGACCTCGGGGATCTGCTCCCGCCAGAGCATCGAGAAGTGCGGCTCCGCGAGCTTGTCGGCGGCCGGCAGGTTCATCCAGATCTGGAAGAGCTCGACCGGGTTGGGGGCGTCCTCCTCGAGCAGCGGGAACATCTCCGAGTGCACGATGCCGGCGCCGGCGGTGAGCCACTGCACGTCCCCTTCGCCGAATCGCGCCCGGGCGCCGAGCGAGTCGGCGTGATCGATCCGCCCGCGGCGGACGATCGTGACGGTCTCGAAGCCGCGGTGCGGGTGCTGGGGAAACCCGGGCACCGCGCGCCCGTGGTACATGTTCCAGCCGTCCTTGCCCGCGAAATCCTGCCCGAGCGTTCGCCCCTCGAGGGACGACGTCGGACCGAAGCGGCCGTTGCCCTCGGGGTAGGCGTCCAGGTGATGGACGCAGAACAGGAACGGGTCGAGCGTGCCCCACGGCATGCCCCTCAGAGGCACCACGTCGAGGACCGGGCTGCTCATCGGGCACCTCCTGAGGTTCGGGCCCGTCCGCGCGCGGTGCCGCGCCCGAGGGTGCGAAGCTGCCGCAAGATGCCGTTCTCGAAGGTCAACTCCTCCATGAACCGCTGCGGCCCGAAGTCGTAGATCCACACGTCGATCCGAACCGAGACCCACACGACGGGCCAGCCGTTCGCGCCCCCTTGCATCCGGGTCTCGACCCGCGACGCGGCCGAGGAGGGCTCGCCGCACACGTCCCGGACCCGCCTCTCGGGGTCGCCCGCGACCGCGAGGCTCGTGCCGCAGTCGAGCGCCCGCGCCGTCGAGCGCCAGTCGGCCCCGATGGCCAGCGCGAGCGCCAGCCACAGGGCCGACGTCGAAGAGGGCGTCCGGGTGCTTCGGTGCATCATGTCGAGGTCTGATTGTCTGCACCCGGCCCCGCCGCGCGCAAGGGGCGCCGGCGGGGGGCGGGCGGCGTCCACGGAGGGACGCCCGCGCTCGTCAGTCTCGCCGCGACTTCTTCTTGAACGTGACCCGGACGGGCGTCCCCTCGAAGCCGAAGCGCTCGCGCACGGCGTTCGCCACGTACCGCTCGTAGCTGAAGTGGACGGCCTCGGGCTCGTTGGTCACCACGACGAAGCGCGGGGGCCGCGTCTCCGCCTGGGTGATGTAGTAGAGCCGGACCGACTTGCCCTTCTGGGTCGGCGGCGGGTGGTGGTCGAGGACCTCCTCGAAGAACCGGTTCGCCTCGGCGGTCGTGATCCGCTTGCGGTGCTCGACGAGCGCGGCACCCGCCGATTCCATCAGCTTGTTCACCGCGCGTCCGGTCTTGGCGCTCAGCGCGACGACGCGGGCCCACGGCGCGAACGAGAGCACGTCGCGGGCGCGCTCGATCGCCTTCTTGCGCTCGGCCTCGCTGAGGAGATCCAGCTTGTTCAGGCCGATCACCATGGCGCGGCCGCGGTCGACGATGAGGCCCGCGAGCCGGGCGTCCTGCTCGGTGACGACCTCGACCGCGTCGATCATCAGCACCGCGACGTGGCTGCGCTCGATCGCGCGGATCGACTTCATCACCGCCAGGCCCTCGACGCCGCCGTCGATGCCGCGCTTGCGGCGCATCCCGGCCGTGTCGATGAGCACCCAGCGCTCGCCGTCCCGCTCGTAGAGCGCGTCGATCGCGTCCACCGTCGTGCCGGGGCGGGCGTCGACCAGCTGCCGGTCCTCGCCGAGCAGGCGGTTCACGAGCGAGCTCTTGCCCGCGTTCGGTCGCCCGACGATGGCGACCCGGGGGACGTCGTCGCTCCACGCCGGGGCGCTGCCGGTGTTCTCGGGCGGGAGGCTCTCGAGCACGGCGCCCTCGAGCGCCGACATGCCGTTGCCGTGGAGGCCCGAGACCGGCAACACCCGGTCGATGCCCAGCTCGTAGAGCTCGAGGCTCTCGATCGCCTTGGAGCGGGAGTCGGCCTTGTTCGCCACGTAGACCACGGGCTTGCCGGCCCGCCGCAGCAGCGCCACGGCGGTGCGGTCGGCCTTCGTCGCGCCGGCCGTCACGTCGAGCACGCACACCACGACGTCCGCCTCGGCGAGCGCGAGCTTCACCTGCTCGGCGATGCCCTCCTTCATCGGGTCGGAGCTCTCGGGATCGAAGCCGCCGGTGTCGACGAGGACGACCTCGCGGCCGCTCAGCATGGTGTCGGCGTAGTGCCGGTCGCGCGTGACGCCCTCGACGTCCTCGACGATGGCGATGCGCTGCCCGGCGAGCCGGTTGAAGAGGGTGCTCTTGCCCACGTTGGGGCGGCCGACGATCGCCACCACGGGGCGCGCGCCGATGGCGCCGGCCGGAAGCGGCTGACGGCGCTTCTTGCGCCGCCCTTCGCCCTCTTCGTGCCCGCCTCCGTCGTGCGTGCCTTCGTCGAACTCTTCGCCGCTCATGGGAGATCCCCCTCGCGGGTCAGGCGTCGCACCTTCTCCGCATCCTCGGTCCACCCGGCCATCACCTTCACGAAGGTGCGCAGGAAGACCTTCTTCTCGAGGAGCTCCTCGATCGCGAGCCGAGCATCCTGACCAATCTGCTTGAGCATCGAGCCGCGCGCGCCGATCAGGATGCCCTTGTGCGAGTCGCGGGCGACGATGATCGTCACGCCGATCCGCAGCAGGCTGCCCTCGTCGACCCACTCGTCGACCTGCACGGCGACCCCGTGGGGGACCTCCTCGCGGGTGTGGGCGAGCACCGCCTCGCGCACGCGCTCGGCCACGAAGAAGCGCTCGGGGCGGTCCGTCAGCACGTCCTCCTCGTAGAGCAGCCCCTCGGGCAGGAGCGTCCGGATCTCGGCGACCAGGCCCTCGAGGCCGACGCCTCGGAGCGCGGAGAGCGGCACGATCGCCGCCCACGCGTGGCTCGCGGCGACCTTCTCGAGCGCCGGAAGCATCTGGCGCTTGTCCTTGACCTTGTCGACCTTGTTGAGGCCGAGGACGATCGGCTTTCCGAGCGTCTTGGCGAGCGCGAGGATCCGCTCGTCCTCGGTCGGCAGGCCCTGCTTGCGCACGACGCTCGTGGCGTCGACGAGCAGCAGCAAGAGGTCGCCCTGCTCGAGGGCGCCCTGCGCCTCCTCGACGAGCACGCGCCCCAGCACGCTCCGCGGGGCTTCGAGCCCGGGCGTGTCGAGGAAGGCGATCTGGGTCCGGCAGCCCTCGACGTTCGTGTCGAGGACGCCGAGCAGGACGGAGCGGGTGGTGCCCGGCTTCGACGCGACGATACTGAGCTTCTGGCCGAGCAACGCGTTCAACAGGGTGCTCTTGCCGACGTTGGGTCGGCCCGCGATCACGCACCGCCCGGCGCGGGGCGGGACCGCGGCGCGACGCTTCTCGGAACTTCGGGGGGTGGCCATCGGGGGAGGGCGAGTCTACTGCCGTCCGGGGCCGCGTCGAGCGCGACACGTCCTCGGACGCGGAATCGATGGGGTGGCCACGCGAGTTGCGAGGTCTCGGCGGGAGGTGGCGGGTCGAGGCGCCACCCGGCGGTCGGGTGCCGCGGGAGGGTCGAGAAATCGAGGACCATCGAAGGACCGGGCGTTGGTATGCGCTCTGCTATAGTCGGACCCATGACCCTCCGCGTCGTCCTGGCTTCGCTGGCCCTCGCTGGCCTCTTCGTCCCAACCCGCGTCCTCGCGCAGCGTTGCGAATCGCCGCTCGTGATGCTCACCGTGGACCGCAGCTCGAGCATGCTCGGGGACCTGCCCGACGGAAACACCAAGTGGAGCGCCGCGGTGACCGCCATCGGCGAGATCACCTCCGCCTACGAGGGCCGCATCGACTTCGGCCTGCAGCCGTTCCCGTACCCGAACCGCTGCGAGCCGGGCGCCGTCGTGCTCGATCCCGGCGCCCACGCATCGGCCGACGTGCTCGCCGCGCTCGGGGCGCCGCCCCCGTCGGCGGGCAACTGGACGCCGATGGCGCAGACGCTGGACGTCGCCGCGACCCACCCATCGCTGATCGACGCCGGCCGGACCCGGCACCTCGTCCTCGTGACCGACGGCTGGCAGTGGTGCGACCCCTACGTGGGCAGCACCCGCTTCACCCCGGTCGCCGCGGTCACGCGGCTGCGGGAGCTCGGCGTGACCGTCCACGTGATCGGATTCGGCGCGTCGGTCGACCCGCTGACCCTCAACCGCGCGGCCGTGGCCGCCGGCACGGCCATCCCCGGCTGCGACGCGACGCTCACCGACGCCGCGGCGGTCAACCACTGCTACGCCCAGGCGAACAACCTCGCCGACCTGCGCACCGCGCTCGAGGACATCGCCCGCACCGTGACCGACGAGGTCTGCGACGGCGACGACGACGACTGCGACGGCATGATCGACGAGGGCTTCGACGTCGACGGCGACCAGTACACCACGTGCGGCTCGGTCCCGGGCGGCGGGCTCGACCCGCGCCTGGTGGACTGCGACGACGGCGAGTCGGCGGTGCACCCGGACGCCTCCGAGGTGTGCGACACGCTCGACAACGACTGCGACGGCGAGACCGATCCCGGCTGCGACTGCCTCGCCGCCGACACGCTCCCGTGCGGCACCGACGTCGGCGCGTGCGCGTCGGGCGTCCAGCGCTGCGTCTCGGGCAGCTTCGGCGCCTGCGAGGACGCCGTCGGGCCTGGCTCGGAGACCTGCAACGCGACCGACGACGACTGCGACGGCACGGTGGACGAGGAGTCGGACGCGTCCTGCGGTCCGGGCCTCGTGTGCACGGCCGACGGCTGCGTCGACGTGACGCCCGTCGAGCCTCCGACCCCCGTGACGCCCCCGGACGAGACCGTGCCCGTCGGGCGCGGCGGCATGAACGACGGCTGCGCCTGCGCGGCGGCCGGCGCGCAGCACCGCAGCGGCGCGGGCGCCCTCGGCCTGCTGGTCGGGCTGCTCGGCCTGGTGGCGTTCCGCCGCCGCTCGCCGCGCTGAACGGCCGACGTCCGCACGCCCGGGGCCCGAGCCCCGGGCCCTCGACCGCCTTCCGCCGCGCAGGGACCTTCCCCTGTGCGGCGGTTCGCGTTCGAGCTGTTCGAAGCGTGCGTGGGGGCGGGTGTCCGAGGTCCCGCCGCGCTAAGGTCGACGGCCGCCGGGCGTCGGTCCGGCAGGTTTCGGGGTGGCGCCAGAGCCTGGGGACGCACGCGGATGCTTCCGGTCTTGTTCGAGTTGCACGTCGGGGAGGCGGTCCGGCCCATCGGGGGCTTCGGCCTCGCCGTCTCGCTCGGGAGGTGGCTGGCGGCCGCGTGGTCGGCGCGGGCGGCGGCGCCGGACGGCGACGACGTCGGGGCGACCCTCGCGTGCGCCGGCTTCGGGATCGCCGGCGGTCTGGCCGGCGCGTGGCTCACCCACCTTCTGGTGGAGTGGGTCCGCACCGGGTCGCCGATGGACGCCCTCCGCGGCGGCGGCGGGCTGGTGTTCTACGGGGCGGTGCCGGGCGGGGTGCTGGCGGCGTGGCTCGGGGCGCGGGGCCTCGGGCTCGACCTGGTTCGCGCCCTCGACCGCTCGGTGGCGGGGCTCGCGCTGGGCCATGCGTTCGGCCGGCTCGGGTGCTTCCTCGGCGGCTGCTGTTATGGGCGGCCCTGGGATGGGCCGTGGGCGGTGGTGTTCGCGCATCCGCTCGCGCCCGCCGCCCATCCGTCGGTGCCCCGGCATCCGGTCCAGCTCTACGAAGCGGCCGGGCTCGTCGTGCTCGGGCTCGTGTGGGCGGTGTGGCGTCCCTCCGGGCCGCCGGGCACGCGCGCGCTCTCGTACGTCGTCGCCTACGGGGCGCTTCGGTGCGTGACCGAGCTGTTCCGCGGGGACGTGGAGCGCGGGTCCTTCGGGCCGGTCTCGACGTCGCAGCTGATCGCGCTCGCGACGATCGCGCTCGGGTCGGTGGCGCTCGTCCGTCGAGGGCGGGTCGCGGGGGCCGCGCCGGGCGGTTGAAAGCGCCGCGGGGACGGTCGCCCGGATCGGCCCTGGAATGACGGTGCGCCGCCAGCTACCATCCTCGCCTCCGTGGAGGGTTCCTTGTCGCCGCTTTCGATCGCCCGCGTTCGTGTCCTGACCGTGCTCTGCGCCCTCGGCGCGGGCCTCACCTCGCTCACGGGATGTGCACAAGGCGTCGGGGACGCCTGCCAGCTGAACTCCGATTGCGAGACCGGGCTGCTCTGCTGCAAGGACTCCGTCAGCATCTCGGAGCACGGCAGCTGCCAGACCGACCTCGCGTGCGCGAGCGCGCGGATTCCTGACGGCGGCCCCTCGACCGACGCGGGCGCCTCGACCGACGCGGGCGTGTCCGAGGACGCGGGCACCTCGACCGACGCGGGGATGTCCGAGGACGCCTCGACCGCGGACGACGCGGGGACGGACGCGGGCTGACGCCCGCGGCGGTCATGGCAGTCTCCCGCGGCGCCATGCCCGACCCGCTGCTCGGGCGAACGCTCGGGGGCCGCTATCGCCTGATCCAGCGGCTCGGCAGCGGGGGCATGTCGACCGTGTACCTCGCGCGCCACGTGCTCATCGATCGCCTGATGGCGATCAAGACCTTGCGGCGGGATCTCGCGGCCGACCCGGTGCAGCGCGACCGGTTCCTCCGGGAGGCGCGCGCGGTGAACCGGATCCACCACGAGAACATCGTGGAGATCACCGACTTCGGCGAGTCCGACGACGGCCTCGTCTACTTGGTGCTCGAGTACGTGCCGGGCGACTCGCTGCTCCGGGTGATGTCGCAGGAGCCGTTCACGATCGGCCGGGCCCTGGACGTCGTCGCGCAGATCGGCAGCGCCCTCGCCCGCGCCCATCAGATGGGCGTCGTGCATCGGGACCTCAAGCCGGAGAACGTGCTGCTGGTCCAGCGCAAGGACCGCCCCGACTTCGTCAAGCTGCTGGATTTCGGCATCGCCAAGATCCTCGACGCGCCATCGATCACCAGCAGCGAACAGATCTTCGGGACCCCGGGGTACATCGCGCCGGAGTACATCAAGAACGCGACCCTCGACGGGCGGGCGGATCTCTACTCGCTCGGCGTGATCTTCTACGAGATGGTCACCGGCGCGCTGCCCTTCGACTACCAGTACCCCGGCGACCTGCTCGTCAAGCACGTCACGGAGGCGCCGGTGCCCTTGCATCGACGGCGCGCGGGGCTGCCTTCGGCCCTCGAGGCGTTCGTGCTGCGCTGCCTCGAGAAGGACCCCTCGGATCGCTTCCGCGATGCCTTCCAGTTCCTCGAGCAGCTCGAGGCCCTGCGGAGCAGCCTCGGCCCCGCCTCGGAGCCGGTCGGACGCGCGCCCCATCGGACCGACGGCGCGTCCGAGGCGGTCACGCGCGAGATGTCGTTGCCGGTGCCCGATCTCGCCCGCGCGAGCCAGCCTGGACGCGAAGCTCCGCCTGCGCCGACCGGCGAGGCCCCCGGGGCGGGCATCGAGAGGCCGGGTCTCCCCGCCGCGTGGGCGCCTTCGCCGTCGCTGTCGCCTGGGACCTCGGTCGATCCGGACGCTCGGGCGGCGCAGGACGAGGCGCGGGCGATCGACCTCGCGCTCGCCCGCGACGCCTCGTCCCGGCTCGACACGACCGACGCGGCCGCGGGCGCGCTCGGCGTCGCGCACTGGCGGGCCCGCGTCGAGGCCGCCGGACCGGCGATCGAGTCCTTCGAGGCGAGCACCCCCGTCCCCGCCGACGTGGCCGACGACTGGGCGGCGGCGACCCAGGCGCTCGAGGCGCTCCAGGCGTCGCTCGCGCGGATCGAGACCCACCAGCGCGATGTCGAGGCGGCGGCCTCTCGGGGTCGGCGGGTGCGGCGCACCCTGGGTCGAGCGGTGGACGGGGCGGCCGCCGATCTCAGCCGGCAACGCGGCGAGCTCGAGCGGGTGGCCGCGCGTCGGCGGGCCCTCGTCGAGCGCAGCGCGCTGCTGCGGAGCCGCAGCCGGGGCCGTGAGGCCCCCGAGGACGGCGAGGCCGAGGCCCTCGTGTGGGAGCTCGCGGCCGAGGAGGAGGCGGTCCGCTCGACGGGCGAGGCCTGCGACGTGCTCGAGGCGCGCGTGTTCGAGCTGCGGTCGCAGCTCGACGCCGACAGCGACGCGGCCGCCCGTGAACAGGCCGTGAACGGCCGCCTGCTCGAGCGGGAACTGCGGCGTTTCGAGGCGCTCGCCGGCGCGCTCGGTCCGCCGCTCGATCGGGTCGAGGCGTACATCCAGACCCGGCTTGCCCTGCTCACGCTCTGAGCGGCCG